>JBGSSZ010000285.1:0-5670 GCA_041736785.1 Limnoglobus sp. | reverse complement strand
TCTTGGCGTTCACTCGAAATCCTTTCGGCAGGTGATGAAGCTCGAAAAGCAACTTCATCCAATACCGCAGAAAGCCAAAGAGATTTCGAGTTGATTCGTTCGCCTCTCGTATCAACGACAGGTGGCTTCGCTTGATTGAGGACTAGATGCTGCCCGCACCGCCGTGGCCAGTGCCACTGCAACCGTAGCGTCGCTGAAGCCGCGCTCGACTCCGCGAAACTAGAATTATGTTTCACGACCATCAAGGCTCCGATAGATGGCCGCGTGGGAGAATTGCTGGTCGATGAAGGTAATCTTGTCGACGCCACTTCGTTGAATCCGCTAGTCGTGATTAACCGGGTCAGCCCGCTGTTCGTGACGTTCGCACTGCCGGAAGCGCAACTTCCCGAGGTCGCAACCGCGCGACGGCAGAAGCCTCTCATCGTGGAGGCATACCTTCGGGATGGCGAGCCGCCCATTGGCGGAGTCCTTGCATTCATCGACAACGCCGTCAACACCGGCAGCGGCACAGTGCAATTGAAAGCCGAATTCGCCAACGCCGATCGAAAGCTCTGGCCTGGCCAGTTCGTTGACGTCGTCCTCACTGTTCGCGACCGACCCGACAGTTGCATCGTTCCGACGGCTGCGGTGCAGTCGGGTCAGAAAGGCGCCTATGTCTTCGTGGTGACCGGTGACACGGTGCGGCTGCAGGCGGTGACCGTGGCGTTCGATACTTCAACCGGTACCGTCATTGCGACCGGATTGAGTGGAGACGAGACCGTAGTCATCGAAGGACAACTGCGTCTCATTGACGGCACAAAGGTGAGCGTAAAGAATCCGGCTCCCGGAGGAGCGGAGTGAATATCTCCTCGCCGTTCATCCGCCGGCCGGTGATGACCACGCTGCTGACCATTGCCGCGATCCTCGCCGGCGGGCTGGGTTACACCGCGCTGCCGGTCAGCGATCTGCCCAACGTCGACTTCCCTACGATCCAGGTCTCTGCCAGCTTACCGGGGGCGAACCCCGAGACGATGGCGTCGTCGATCGCCACGCCGCTGGAAAAAGAGTTCACCGCGATCCCCGGGCTCGAAGGCCTGACCTCCACGAGCGCGCTCGGTGTGACATCGATCACGCTGCAGTTCGATTTGAGCCGCGATATCGATGCGGCCGCGCAGGATGTGCAGTCGGCCATGGCGAAGGCGGCGCGAGCGCTGCCGGACGACATGCCGTCGCCGCCGTCGTTCCGCAAAGTGAAGCCCGCCGATTCGCCGATTGTGCTCCTCGCGATCCGTTCCGACACTTTGCCGCTCTTCGAAGTGAATGAATACGGCGAGACCTTCCTCGCTCAGCGGATGTCGCAGGTCAGCGGCGTGGCGCAGGTGATCGTCTTCGGTCAGCAGAAGAAGGCGGTGCGGGTGCAGGTGGATCCCGCACTCCTGGCCGCTCGCGGCGTCGGCATCGATGAAATCTCGACAGCGATCTCCGATGCAAACGTCAATCTTCCGACCGGCACGTTTCAGGGCCGCAAGCAAGCGTTCAATATCCAGGCCACCGGGCAACTGGTCGACGCCAGCAAATACCGTCCGATCATCGTGGCCTACCGCAACGGCAGCCCGATCCGGCTCTCCGAAATCGCCGCGATCCGCGATGGTGTCGAGAACGATAAAGTCGCTGCCTCCTTCTCCGAGCGCGGCCTCGACGGCCAGGCCAGCGAGATGACCCGCTCGATCGTCCTCGCTGTCCAGCGGCAGCCCGGTGCCAACACGGTCGAGGTCGCCGCCAACGTCCTCAGCCTCCTGTCCGATTTCCAGCGGCAGCTTCCTCCTTCCGTCACGCTGTCGATCCTCTCCGATCGTTCGATCCCGATTCAGGAATCGATCCACGACGTGCAACTGACGTTGCTCATCGCGTTCGGCCTCGTGGTGATGGTGATCTTCCTCTTCCTCCGCAACGTCCGCGCCACCTTGATTCCCAGCCTCGCGCTGCCTGTTTCGGTCTTCACCACGTTCGGCGTCATGTACCTGCTCGGCTACACGCTCGACAATATGTCCTTGCTCGCGCTCACGCTCGCCGTCGGCTTCGTCGTCGACGATGCCATCGTGATGCTCGAGAACATCGTGCGTCACCTCGACATGGGCAAGACTCCGCTGCAGGCGTCGCTCGATGGCTCCGCCGAGGTCGGGTTCACGATCGTATCAATGACGATCTCGCTCGTGGCCGTGTTCATCCCGGTGATCTTCCTCAGCGGCATCGTCGGCCGGCTGCTCCGCGAGTTCGCGGTCACGATCTCCGTGGCGATCGTCGTCTCCGGGTTCGTGTCTGTGACACTCACGCCGATGCTCTGCGTGCTGTTTCTCCGCGGCCACGGCGACCGCAAGCCGAGCTGGTTCTATCGCGTGACCGAGCGCGGTTTCGAAGCGATTCTCGCCTTTTACGCCGCCACGCTGCGGTTCGCGCTCCGCATCCGCTTCCTGATGCTCCTGATCTCGTTCGGCTTCGTCGCCGGCACCGCGTACTACCTCATGGTGCTGCCGAAGGGCTTCCTGCCGAGCGAGGACATCGGTCAGATCACATGCACGACGGAGGGGCCAGAGGATGTGTCGTTCCAGGGGATGCTCGACGCTCAGGCCCGCGTGAACGAGATCCTCCGCGCCGACGACGACATCGATGCATTCAGCAGCACGGTCGGTTCAAGCGGCTACAGCGCCACGGCCAATGCCGGCCGGATCTACATTCGCCTGTAGCCGCGTGACGAACGGACGCTTTCCGCGGACCAGGTGATCGCCCGACTTCGCCGCAAGACCGTCGACGTGCCGGGGATTCGCGTGTTCTTCCAGAACCCGCCGCCGATCCGCATCGGCTCACGCATGGCCAAGAGCCTCTATCAGTTCACCGTGCAGGGGCCGGACACGAAGGACCTCTACGCCGGCGCGACGAAGCTTGTCGCTCGCATGAAGCAGATGCCGGATCTGATTGAAGTGACGAGCGATATGCAGCTTCGCAGTCCGCAGTTGAACGTGCGGATCAATCGCGACCGCGCCACCGCGCTCGGTGTGTCCGCGCGGCAGATCGAGGACGCCCTCGCCAACGCTTACGGGGCCCGGCAGATCACCACCATCTTCACGCCCAACAACGAATACCAGGTAGTGCTCGAAGTGATGCCCGAATACCAGGAGAATCCCACTCTGCTCTCGCGGCTCCACATCCGCTCCGCGGTCGATGTGCTGGTGCCGATCGATTCGCTGGTGAGCGTCGACCGCGGCGTCGGCCCTGTGACGGTGAACCACTCCGGACAGTTGCCGTCGGTGACGATCTCGTTCGATCTCCGCCCCGGCGTCTCGCTCGGCGACGCCCTCGGTGGTGTGGAAGCCGCCGCCCGCGAGGACCTGCCGCCCACACTCACCACCGGTTTCCAGGGCACCGCGCAGGAGTTTCAGAAATCGGCGAAGGGCCTCGGGTTGCTGCTCATCGCCGCGATCGTGGTGATCTATCTTGTGATGGGAATGCTCTACGAGAGCTTCATCCACCCGATCACAATCCTCTCCGGTCTGCCGTCCGCCGGCGTCGGGGCCCTTGCCACGCTCGCCCTCTTCGGCAGCGAACTGAATCTCTATTCAATGGTCGGCCTGATCATGCTCATCGGCATCGTGAAGAAGAACGCGATCATGATGATCGACTTCGCGCTCGTTGCCGAACGTACGCAGGGCAAGAGCCCGTACGATGCGATCTACGAAGCTTGCCTGGTGCGGTTCCGGCCGATCATGATGACGACGATGTGCGCATTGCTGGGTGCTTTGCCGATTGCACTGGGTCTTGGTGCCGGCGCGGAGTCTCGTCGCCCACTCGGCCTGGCTGTCGTCGGCGGCCTACTCGTTTCCCAAGTGCTGACACTCTACTTCACGCCAGTCTATTACTTATATCTCGATAAGCTGCGGCTCCGATAACTGCTATTGGTGGTCCAGACACCTGCGCTTGATCGAATGCACGAACCGTTTGCTGGCGGCGGTGTTGCCGACATAACGTCTCGCTCTTGAGAACACCGTAATATTGGAAATGAGACACGTTGTCTGGAATCAGGGCGGTGTCGGTCGATGACACGTCGATGACACCGGAGCAGAATGCCACCAGAGGAGGAAACGGACGCAATTGCCCGCCAGACACGGAGTCCGCGATGAGGTTCAAAGAGTCGACATGCCGCAGAGGCGATCGACGTCGTTCAGCAACTTGGGCACGCGGTGGGGTCCGTGCATGCGTTCCATGCCCGACACGGCGTCGGCGATCGCCAGTCCCTCCGCCGTGATGTAAAGAGGTGCTTTGCTGTCACCCCGGCAGAGAGGGACCGCAGTCGTGGCTCCGTGAAATCGTGTCTTCGCGACACCGACCACAGCCGTTGTGGAATTCAGTGTGTCGAACAGATGCTTGCCCAAGCCCGGTCGTTCCGCTCCAAGCCAGACGTAGCCATCGACGATGATGATGTCCGCGGATGGCCCGGCTTCCAGTACCCCCAGCAGGCACGGCAGTTCCCGCTTGTAGAAACATCACGGTTCGTAGGCCGCGATGCCATCGAACCGAACGACCGCCTGCTGTGATGCTTCCGCTGCGTCCCAACCGCGGAACCATAGTCCAGCGGCGACCGCAGTGCTGTCGCGGTAGTCGACATCGAGACAGACGATCAACGGCTTCGTGCTCATTACGTGCTGTCCACTGTGAGCGCATGAGCTTCCGTGATCGTCGGCGGCTCCAACTTGCCGAGCAGGCGTTCAAGCACACGTCGAGGCACCGGTTCTCTTCGCTGCCGGTTCTGAGCCTGCAATTGCGAGATGAGCTGCTCCAGATAAACGAGCTCAATGCGGACATTGTAATCCGCGAAGAGGTTGATCCAGCGTTGGCGGGTCGCCCGCATGGTGTTGGTCGCATGAAAGGCGAAGTTTCGTTTGGTCCGCGATCGACTGTGGACCGCACCGAAGTGACCAAATCAAGCCCGACAACCAACCACCAATCATGATCACGCTCGTGGGGAAGAAGGACGCGATGAAGCCGGCGCGGGCGAGCCCGAGGCCGATCTGGATCAACCCGCCAGAACCACCGCGAGCAGGTGTGCGACCCGCTCAGCACCCCGACCACGATGCCGCCGGCGAGGTCTCGCGGCAGGTTGGCCAACAACGGTTCGTTGTCATATTGCACCTGAGCAATTCTCCAAGTTTGTGTCTGTGATGAACACGGTTGTTGGGAGGGCAACCCCGGCCCCGAAGCAGGAAGCGGTGGCGGCTCACGGTTGCTACGGCGTGGATTTCTTGTCGGGGGTGTTGGCCGGTTTCCGCCGTAGTCGCATCTTCGGAGTAGGCCGGTCGTGCTCGTCTTCCATCTCCCCGACGATCTGCTCCAGAACGTCTTCCATCGTGATGAGGCCCACCACCTTGCTGTCGGTGTCGCGGACTATGGCGAATGGTCGCCGCTCCTTGCGGAACAACTCCAGAGCACTTGCCACGTTGTCGTCGGGGGTCAGGAACAACGGCGGATACAGGGCGTCTTCGAGGATCACGACCCCCTTTAGCCCGCATTTTTCACGGGCCTTTCTTCTCCGCGTGATTGTAGCTGTCGGACGGTTGTGGCGTGGTGGGATGGTCCGGATGCGAAACAGCCCCCTTACCCCCATCGTTGGACGGGCGGTGCGGAGTTCGATCTCGGGAG
>JBGSSZ010000260.1:0-3863 GCA_041736785.1 Limnoglobus sp. | reverse complement strand
CAAAAGCGCAAGCGATCGCCTCGCCGACTCCGACACGCAGGCGGGGACGCTCCGCGATCAGAAGCAGGTGAAAGACGATCTCGATGCGCTGATCAAATTGCTGGAGCCGCCGCCCCCGCCGAGCGATTCTTCCTCGTCGTCGTCGAGTTCGCCAAACTCTCCGAAGAGCAAGGGGGGTGAGCCGATGAAGGACCCGATGCCGGGCGAGAGCCCGCCACCGCCGCGGGGTGGTTCGCCGAAGCCCGAAGGTGGTGAGCCGAAAGCCGGGGATGCGTCGCCCACAGCGGGTCAGGCTGCGGGTGCGAGCGCGGGCAAAGCGGCTGCCCCACCGCGGGTACTGCAGCCATTTGAAGAGTCGCTCGCCCGCGATTTCTGGGGGCACCTGCCCGACGCCCCCCGGCAGCAAATGATGCAGTTTTACCGCGAGCAGTACATGGGCAAATACAAGGATCTGCTGGCCGACTACTACAAGTCGCTGGCAGAAAAGGAGAAGAAGTGAACCGTCGCGGCTTCCTGCGAATGGCTTCGATCGGCACCGTCGCCGGGGTGGGGGCGGTCGCGTCGCACGCACAGAACGATCCGAGTGAACTCTACACCGGCGAGATGGAAGCCGCCATCAGCCGCGGCCTCGCGTATCTGGCCCGCAGCCAGGCTGCAAACGGGTCCTGGGACGACGGGCAGCTTCCCAACATCGCCGTGAGCGGTCTGGCCGCACTCGCACTCATGGCGGGAGGTCATCACCCCGGTCGCGGCATTCACGGCCGTGCTGTCAGTCGTGCTCTCGACTACTTCCTGACACGCGCTCACGCGGATCCGCCCGGCTACCTCCACGGCGGCAGTGACATCAACAACCACGGCCAGATGTACGAGCACGGCTTCGGCACGCTCTTCCTCGCCGAACTCAGCGGCATGCTCCCCGACCGCGAACGTCAGCGACGGTTGCGCGATCTGCTCGAACGCAGCATCGGCGTCACGCTGCGTGCCCAGAACAAAGATGGCGGCTGGCGCTACCTGCCCCGTGACGGCGATGCCGACGTGTCGGTGACGGTCGCGCAACTGATGGCACTGCGAGCCGCGAAGAATGCCGGCGTATTTGTGCCGAAGAGCACGGTGGACAAGGCGGTGGACTACATCCGCGGCTGCCAGCTTCCCGACGGCGGGTTCCGCTACATCAAAGGTGTCGACGCCGGTGGCTCGGCGTTTCCACGCTCCGCCGCCGCACTCGTCGGTCTCTACAGTGCGGGCATCTACGACGACCCCGCGACCCGCCGGGCGCTCCGCTATCTGCAGCAATTCCCCCCCGGCGGCTTCGGCAACCGCGATCCGCGCGTCGAGCGATACTACTATTACGCGCACTACTATGCTGCGCTCGCGATGTGGACCGCTGGCGGCACCGCGTGGAGCAGTTGGTTCCCGGCCATCCGCGACGACTTGCTGCTGCGAGCCCGTAGCGGACCCGCAAGCATCTGGAGCGACTTCGGCCACGGCAGTGCCTACGCGACTGCCATGGCATGTATCATCCTGCAACTGCCCAACAACTATCTGCCGATTCTGCAGAAGTGAACGCGGACTACTTCGCTTTCTTCTTCGCGTCGAGCATGGTCATAAACTCCACCATTTTGCCCTTCAGATTCAGCGTGATCGCGAGTTGTTCGCCGCCTTTGACCGTGAGCTTCGCTTCATCGGCACCGGGTTTTACCGCGTCGCCGAAGACCTCAATCTCGACGTCCTTGATCATGCCCGGGTCGGTGGAGGGATCGATCAGCGGCTCCAGTCGCGTGGCGGCGACCCGCAGCATCAGCATGTCGCTGGTGCCGGGCGTGAGGCTGGCGACGCGTTTGGCCTCATCGCCTTTGGGCTCGAAGCCGAGGACGTAGAGCGAGTCACCGATGCCGGCCCAGACGGTCTCGCTGCCGTAGAGTCGCTTGAGATCGCCATCGTAGACGCTGAGCTTGTGCAGGCTGCCCGAGGCCGTCTTGGCCACGTCGAATTCGAACTTCGCCTGTTCGGCGGGGACGAACGACGCGTATTCGCGGGCAAGCCTCTCGACTTCCTTGCCGTCTTTCGCTTTGGCCGCGGCGACGAGGCGGAGTTTGCCGTCCTCGGCTTCGCCGGTGATCGCGACACCGAACTCGTAGTCGCCCGATTTCAGAGTCGGAGCAAACGATTCCAGGATCCGCGAGACCACGTCGCGCTGTGCCCCAGCATTCTTGGCGGCATCGTCGAGCACGTCGTCCAGTTTGCTAGCGAGTTCCTTCTTCATGCTCGCCGGGACAGCGGCGGAAATTGCAAAGGCCACGACCGGGTTTTTGGCGTTCGCAGCGAGTGCGGCCAATGCAGGCTTGCTGGGCAGTGCCGCGATCGACTTGGCAAGATCGCTGCCCTCGAGTGCCGTGAGGGTGATGGCGAGCGTCACATCGTCGGTCTTCGGGGCCACAAGCAGCTTCAGCGTCAGCGTGCGGCCTTCGTTCATCAGACTGGTGACGGCCCGCATGCCGCCTTCGGTGACCAGCCAAAAGCCGAAGTCTTCACCAGCGTTTTTGTTCGCTGGCTTGGAATCGTTGATCTTCAGTTCCATCTGAGCCAGAAACACTTTGCGGAATTCCTCCGGCACGCGGTCGAGATGCAGCACCACCGACAGCAGAGCCGCTTCCTTCTCCTTGAAAAACGCCTCCGGAGCGAGGAGCGACTTGGGCTCGATGTGTTTGGGGTCGAGCACTGTCACGCAGGCATAGCCCTCGTGCAGGCGAAAGAAAAACGGCGTCGGCACCTTCGGCATCGTGAACGAATAGAGGCCATCGCCTTCGTCTTTCGCCTCGATCGAGAGCCGGTTCTTGAGCAGATTCACAAACGCCTTCTCGTCGGCGACGGGCAGCATGACCACGAACTGACTGTCGACCATCCCAGGCGAGAAGACTGCGTAGGCGCCGAGTGGCTTCTTAAGATTCACGCCTTCGATGACGCCCTTTTCACCGCCGAAGGCTTTGATGAGTTCGGCGAACTGCTTGCCCTGTTCCCCCTGCCCGGCGAAGCTGCCGACGTATTCAAAGTAGCCGGTGAGGTCGTTGGCCGACTGCACGCGGATTTCGAGGCCAGGGAGCTTGTCCGAGGCACTCAGAGGCGAAACGGCCATCGCGGCAAGGAGAATCAGCAAGCGTCGCATGGTTTGTGTCCTGGGGTGGATTCGAGTGGTACCCGGCCTGCAAAGGAACGGTTTCGTAGAACGAGTGTGACGGAATCCCGCACTGGAACGCAAGACGAATCATGAGCCAGAAAACCTGGGGCGGACGCTTCGATGGCGGCACCGACGAACGCGTCGAAGCGTTTACGGAATCGATCTCATTCGACCGCCGGCTCTGGCAGCACGATCTCCGCGGTTCGCAGGCCCACGCGAAAATGCTCGCCAGCGTCAGCCTGATCAGCGCCGACGAGGCGGAGCAGATCACGACCGCGCTGGACGAGATCGGCGACGACATCGCCGCGGGCCGAATGGAGTTCCGCACTTCGCTCGAAGACATTCACACGCATATCGAGCAGGCCCTGATCGCGAAGCTCGGCGACGTCGGCCGCAAGTTGCACACCGCCCGCAGCCGCAACGATCAGGTCGCCACCGATGTCAAGCTCTGGATTCGCGACGCGATCGACGAGATCGACGGCATGCTCCGCGAGGTGCAGCGGGCGCTGGTCGAGTCTGCCATTCGCGAAGACGGTGTGATTCTGCCGGGCTACACGCATCTGCAGCGGGCTCAGCCGGTGCTCGCGGCTCACTATTTCCTAGCGTACGTCGAAAAGTTCGAGCGGGATCGCGAGCGGCTGGCGTCGGCGCGGACGCGGCTGAACTGGCTGCCACTCGGGGCCGCGGC
>JBGSSZ010000249.1:0-4251 GCA_041736785.1 Limnoglobus sp. | reverse complement strand
GCCGCGGCCGAACTTCGCCGCGTGCTCAAGCCCGGCGGTATCGCGGTCTTCTGCGAACCCTGGGGCGGCAACCCGCTGCTGCGTTTCGCCCGCTCCTGGCTCCCCTACCCCGGCAAACACCGCACCCGCGACGAAAAACCGCTCACACACGAAGATGTCCAAACTCTGCGGCAGGCGTTTCCGAATTTGATTATTACTGGCTACCAACTCTTCGGCATGCTCCGCCGCGTCCATTCGTGGCTCGGCGGCTTGGGTCGCATTGACCGACTGCTCCCTGGCCGCATCCTGAATTCTTTCGGCCGCTATGTGGTGCTCCGCCTCCGCAACGATTAAACTGGCTCCATCATGGCGACTTCGCCCGCACCCGGTCGGAACGTCCAGCGACTGCTGACCGCGACGGCGGCGCTGTTGCTGCTCCTGCTCGCCTGGCAGCACCTTTCGACGCGGTATGCGGCACGGCCCACAGAGTCTGTCGCCAAGGCACAACCGATCGACATCAACACGGCGGAGCGTGCCGAGCTCTTGCAGGTGCCGGGTGTGGGCCCGAATATGGCCGACGCGATTCTTGCCGAGCGTCAGGCCGTGGGCCGTTTCGAGTCGCTGGAAGAACTCGACCGCGTCGCGGGGATCGGTGCGAAGACGCTCGACAAGCTGCGACCGTGGTTCGCCATCGGCCCGGGCTCATCGCGGACTCTCGCTGCCCCGGTGGAGCGGCTCGAACGCAAACCCGCCACACCGAAAGCAAGCACTGGCACAATCAACGTCAACACCGCCCCGGCTGAAGAATTGATCCGCCTGCCCGGCATCGGCGTGAAGCTCGCTGAACGGATTATCGCCGAGCGGGGGATTCAGATATTTACGACTGTCGAAGATCTCCGCCGCGTCAGCGGCATCGGGCCGAAGACGATTGAGAAGCTTCGGTCATTCGTCACGTTTCAGTGAGTCATTTTCTTCCGCTCGGCGATCTCATCCGCGAAGAGTTCCCGCACCTTCTTCTTCGAGAAGAGGTCCACGATCCACGGTGCGAAGCGGGCAGTCAGGACCATCATCTTGCCCTTGAACGTCAGCGTGATTTCCGTCTTGCCCTTGGCGATAGCGTCGAGCGTCGCGACTGCGACTTCATCGCTGGTCATGCCTCGCATGTGATCCATCTGCATCTTCGCTTTGGCTTCGAGCATGTTCTGCGAGAAGTTGGTTTGCGTGAGCCCGGGGTTGATCACGATGACATCGATGCCGTCTTTGGCCAGTTCGGCCCGGATCGCCTCGCTGAAACCGGCCACTGCAAACTTGCTCGAGGCGTAGAGCCCGCGGGCGGGGATGGCCCGACGCCCGACCACGCTGGAGATCATCACAATCGCCGGCGTCGTGCCGGTCTTCAGTTCGGGGATGCAGAGTCGGGTGATCTCGCAGAGGCCGAAGTAGTTCACCTCGAAAATCTTCCGCAGCGTGTCGGGGTCGCTGTCCATGAAGTGACCGGTTGCTCCGATACCGGCGTTGTTGATGAGCAGGTCGAGGCCGCCGAATTTGCTCTTGGCGGTATTCACCATCCGTTCGCGGCCTGCGGGATCGGTGACATCCGCAAGGGCGATCTCGATGCCGGGCTGCTCCTTTTTCAGGGCGTCGAGCAGTTCCTGCGAGCGCGCCGCGGCCACCACTTTCATGCCGCGCTTTGCGGCTTCCACCGCGATCGCTCGGCCAATGCCCTGCGAGGCACCCGTGATAATCACGCGCAGTCCGTCCAGCGTTCGTCGTGGCATTGTGCTCGTTCTCTCCCTGCCGGTCGCGTCTTGTGACCATCGCGTTTCGTAGAACCGTAAACTAGCGATTCCGCGTGAGACTGCCATGAGCCGCACTGCCTTCGTGAATGGAAAACTGATCTTCGCCAACCGCATTGCGGCACAGTCGCTCGTCTCCGAAGCGGGTCGCATCGTTGCGTTTGATGATCCCCATGCCGATGTCACCGTCGATCTCAAGGGCAAGTTCCTCGCTCCGGGCTTCGTCGATATCCACGTCCACGGCGGCGGCGGGGCCGATTTCATGGACCTCACACCCGAGGCGTTCCGCACCGTCTGCCACACTCATCTGAAGCATGGCACGACTTCCTGCACGCCGACCAGCACAGTCTCGCACGAAGCCGACTACGTGAAGTTCCTCACACTCTGCCGCGAGCTTCGGGGTGAAAACCTCGGCATCGTCGGGGCGCACCTGTATGGCCCGTATTTCTTCCCCGGCGCCCGCGGCTGCCACCCGCGGCTCGATTACCTCACACCCGCCGCAGGGCACGTCAACTCGCTCGCCGGCTTCGGCAAGGAATTCCCCTGCTCGGTGACGATCGCCCCCGAACTCGAGAACGCCGACGCTCTGACGCGGGTCTGTGTCGAACGCGGCATGATCGTCAACATCGGTCACAGCCACGCAACCTTTGAGCAGGTCGAAGCAGCCATCGGCTGGGGAGCCACCCATGTCGACCATCTATTCTGCGCGATGTCCGACCGCGCCCGGCTGCGGCAGACACAGGCGTTCCCCATGCGCGGCGGCGTGCTCGAAGCGACACTCGCGTTCGATGCACTCACCACGGAAGTCATCGCCGATGGCCATCATCTGGCACCGTCCCTGTTGAAGACTGCCTATCGCATCAAAGGCGCAGATCGGCTCGCGCTCGTCACCGATTCGATGCGGGCGGTTGACTGCCCCGATGGCGAGTACTGGTTCGGTCCGGTGGGCGACGGCGAACTGATCCGTCGCCATGGCGACGTCGGCGTCACCCTCGACGGTACCGGCCTCGCCAGCGGCGTCATGGGCATGGACCATCTCGTGCGCACCATGGCCGCGGCGACCGGTGCACCGCTGCACGAAATCGTCCGCATGGCATCGCTGACGCCGGCGACGATCATCGGCCTGCAGCACGAGATCGGCAGCCTGGGCATCGGCAAGCGGGCTGATCTGCTCGTGCTGAACGACTCGCTTGTCATCGAAGCAGTCTACCGCGGCGGCAAACTTCAGAGCATCCGATGACGCTGACCAGCTTCGAAGCCCTGCTCACGCCCCACGGGCAGACCGCCCTCGCCGCTGCGACGGACCTCGCACCCACCGAGGCCGGCTTCCTTGCTTGCTTCGACAAACTCGGCAAACGCTTCGACGCTGATCTCGCCAAGGCCGCCATCGAGACGGCGATCCTGAGAACCAAAGCCGCCAGCAAGTTCCCCGCAGCAGCGAAGATGTACTTCGTCCGTGAAGCACTGGAGCAGTCGACGCATCACCTCGTCGCCATGCACCGGGCCAAACGGTTTGCGGCGTATGGCACCGTCGTTGATCTCGGCTGCGGGCTCGGAGCCGATGCGATTGCTCTGACTCACGCTGGCTGCAGGGTGATCGCAGTCGAACGCGATCCGCTGCGAGCCCGCATTGCGGAGGCCAACTTCGCGGCTCTCGGGCTCGACATCACCGTGCATGTGGTGGATGGTCTTGTCGATGAGTTTCCGCCGTGTGATGCACTGTTCTGCGACCCGGCCCGCCGCGACGGCGATCACCGCTATCTCGACACCGACGCCTACGCTCCGAGCCCGTGCGAGGTCGTCGAGCGCTTCCGCGTGCCCATCGGCTTCAAGCTCGCACCCGGGATCGCCCGCAGCGATCTCGCCCGCTACGACGGCGAAGCAGAGTTTGTCTCGCTCGATGGCGAACTCAAAGAATGTGCGCTCTGGCTCGGCCCGCTGGCTCAGTGCGAGCGACGCGCGACCATTCTGCCGAGCGGGGCCTCGCTCACAGGCAGCGACACGTTCGAGGCTCGCGAGACGACTCCACCGCTGCAGTTTCTCCACTTGCCCGATGCGGCGGTGATCCGGGCGGGCCTTGAGCCCGTGTTGGCGGAGCAAATCGGGGCTGCGTTTTTGGACGGCATTCAGCCGCTGCTGACGAGCGACACACACACGGCGACGCCGTTCGCCAAAGTCTATCGCCTGGATGCGGCGGTAAGCGGATCGCTCAGTCGACTTGCGGACGCGCTGCGGGAGCGGGGCGTCGGCCGCGTGACATGGATGAATCTCGGCTCGCCGCGGGTCGTGGAGACCGTCCGCAAGAGCGTGAAGCTGAAGGGGACGGCCCATCGGACTGTCATTCTGACCCGGCTCGGCGACGCGGCCACGGCATTGATCGTGGACCGCGTCGAGAGTTGACTCAGTCGCGTGGTGGGTCGCGGCGTTCGCCCCGATCACTACCACGATCATCGCGGCGCGGGCCGCGGTCATCGCG
>JBGSSZ010000170.1:0-3588 GCA_041736785.1 Limnoglobus sp. | reverse complement strand
ACGCCCCAACAGCGTCACGCCACTCGCCGAGATGCTGCGGCTCAACGGCTACAGCACGGCCGCGTTCGGCAAGTCCCACGAGACCGCGCCCTGGGAGGTCAGCCCGTCCGGCCCCACCGACCGCTGGCCGACCCGCTCCGGGTTCGACAAGTTCTACGGGTTCATCGGCGGCGAAGCGAACCAGTGGTCCCCGGCGATCTACGAGGACATGACCCGCATCGAGGTTCCAAAGGACCCGAACTATCACCTCATGACCGACCTCGCCGACCAGGCGATCAAGTGGACGAACTCGCAGAAGTCGCTGACACCGGACAAGCCGTTCTTCACCTACTTCGCGCCGGGCGCCACGCACGCCCCGCACCACTGCCCGAAGGAGTGGATCGCCAAGTACAAGGGGAAGTTCGACCAGGGTTGGGACAAGCTCCGCGAGGAGACGCTGGCCCGCCAGATCAAGCTCGGCGTCGTGCCCGCTGGGACGAAGCTCGCGCCCAAGCCCGAGGCCATCAAGGACTGGGACAAGCTGACCGCCGACGAGAAGAAACTGTTCGCCCGGCAGATGGAAATCTTCGCGGGCTTCGGCGAGTACGCCGACGCCGAGGCCGGCCGGTTGATCCAGGCCATCGAAGACCTCGGCCAGCTCGACAACACGCTCGTCTTCTACATGGTCGGCGACAACGGCGCGAGCGCCGAAGGCGGAATGAACGGCCTGTTCAACGAGATGACGTACTTCAACGGCGTGCCCGAAACCGTCCAGGAGATTCTCAAGCACTACGACGAACTGGGCGGCCCGAATTCCTACCCGCACTACGCCGCCGGGTGGGCCGTCGCGGGGGACACGCCGTTCATGTGGACGAAGCAGGTCGCCGGCAGCTACGGCGGCACCCGCAATGGCCTGGCGATTCACTGGCCCAACGGGATCAAGGCGAAGGGCGAAATCCGTTCGCAGTGGCATCACGTCATCGACATCGCGCCGACCATCCTCGAAGCGGCCGGCCTGCCCGAGCCGAAGTCGGTGAACGGCACGGTGCAAACGCCCATCGAGGGCGTGAGCATGGTTTACACGTTCGCGGACGCCAAGGCGAAGGACCGGCACAAGACGCAGTACTTCGAGATCTTTGGCAACCGCGGCATGTACCACGACGGCTGGCTGGCCCACACCGTCCACCGGGCACCGTGGGAGTCCAAGGCGCGGCACCCGTTCCTTGAGGACAAGTGGGAACTGTACCACGTGGACGAGGACTTCAGTTCCGCGACCGACTTGGCCGCCAAGAACCCCGAAAAGCTCAAGGAGTTGCAGGAACTGTTCCTGAAGAAGGCGACGAAGTACCGCGTCCTGCCGCTCGACGACCGGTTCATCGAGCGGACGAACGCCGCCGCCGTCGGGCGCCCGGACCTGATGGCCGGGCGGACGTCGTTGACGGTGTACGAGGGCATGGTGGGCATGTCGGAGAACGCCTTCATCAACACCAAGAACCGGTCGCACACCATTACCGCCGAGGTGGATATTCCGAAGGGTGGCGCGAACGGCGTGATCCTGTCCCAAGCCGGCCGCTTCGGCGGGTGGAGCCTGTACGTCAAGGATGGCAAGCCGATGTACACCTACAACTACCTCGGACTCGGCTCTTCCAAGGTGGCTTCGGAGAAGGCGCTCCCCGAAGGCAAAGTGACGATCCGGTACGACTTCAAGTACGACGGCGGCGGCCTGGGCAAGGGCGGCACCGGCACCATCTTCGTCAACGGCGAGAAGGTGGCCGAAGGGAAGATCGACAAGACGCAGGCCAACATCTTCTCGGCCGACGAAGGCGCGGATGTGGGCCAGGACGGCGAGACGAACGTAACCGACGACTACAAGCAGGGCGACAACAAGTTCACCGGCAAGATCGGCAAGGTCACGGTCGATCTGAAATGACCCCATAGTGGCCGAACCCCGCCGACACCCTTCTCATGGCCGCCGAGTTAAGTGAACACGACTCCCAATCAGTAGCGGGCGTGGGGTTCTCTATGATAACTCCTCCCCTTCGCTAAGCTGCCCCCGTTCTGGAGGTCTTCGCCATGCAACCCTGGCTCATTGGTCTGCTCGTCGTCGGTGGCCTCGTCCTGGTTGTGGCGCTCTGGCTGATGAGCGTCTACAACGGCCTCACCGTCGCCCGCAACCGTTTCAAGAATGCGTTTGCCCAGATCGATGTGCAGTTGAAGCGGCGCTACGATTTGATTCCGAACCTGATCGAGACGGTGAAAGGCTACATGGCCCACGAGCGCGAGACGCTCGACGCCGTGATCAAAGCCCGCAACAGTGCGGTGACGGCCGAACAGAAGGTGGCGGCCAACCCGAGCGACGCGGCGGCCATGAAAGAGCACAACCAGGCGGAAGGCCAGCTCAACGGCGCACTCGGGCGGCTCTTCGCGCTCTCCGAGGCCTACCCGGATCTGAAAGCCAACCAAAACATGCTCGCACTCCAGGAGGAACTCACCTCGACGGAGAACAAGATCAGCTTCGCGCGGCAAGCCTTCAACGACGCGGTGACGGATTACAACAACAAGCGCCAGGTCTTCCCGGCCGTGATGGTGGCGGGAATGTTCGGCTTCACGGAGGCGGCTCTGCTCGAGACGCCGACCGCCGAACGCGAAGCGCCGAAGGTGAAGTTCTAAAGCAGACCTTCTCTGTTCAGACTTCTTCACCCCCTCCCTTCAAAGCCAGGGAGTGGAGTCATTCGTTTCACAGTTTTTATCGGCACGAGCCGGAAGCGTAAGCGACGGACTTGCTCAATGGGTTTCGAGAAACCCGTCGCTGACGCGTCCGGCTCGTGATAAACGGGAACCGTATCAGAACGAACTCGGATGCCGATCATGGCCAGCGACTTCTTCCAGCAGCAGGACACGGCCCGGCGCTCCACGACCCGGCTCGTGGTGCTGTTCGCACTGGCGTTCGCCGCGATTGTCGCACTCATCTACGGCCTGCTGCTGATCGTCTTCGCCACGCAGGGTGCGGAGCTCACCTGGTGGCAGCCGTGGGCGCTGGTGTCCGCGGTGATCGGCGTCGGCTCGGTGGTCGGCATCGGCACGGCTTACAAGGTGTCGGAGCTTGCGTCCGGCGGGCAGGCGGTGGCACTGATGATGGGCGGCTCGGAAGTACCGGCCAACACGACTCACCCTCAGCACAAGCGGCTGTTGAACGTCGTGGAGGAAATGGCGATCGCCGCCGGCGTGCCGGTCCCGCCGGTGTATGTCCTGGAGGAGGAGGGCATCAACGCCTTCGCGGCAGGGTATGCCCCCGGCGATGCCGTGGTGGCCGTCTCCCGCGGATGCCTGAATTATCTGAACCGCGACGAGTTGCAGGGCGTGGTGGCACACGAGTTCTCGCACATCCTCAACGGCGACATGCGATTGAACGTCCGGCTGATCGGGATCATCTTCGGCATCATGTCGATGTCCGTCATTGGGCGAGTTCTTATGGAAGCAGGCAACCGCGGCTCGTCGCGGTCGTCCAAGAATGACTCACGCGCGGTGGTGCTGCTCCTCGGCCTCGGGCTCTTTCTGCTCGGGCTGGTCGGCGCGTTCTTCGGGCGGCTGATCCAGGCGGCGATCTCG
>JBGSSZ010000199.1:0-4721 GCA_041736785.1 Limnoglobus sp. | reverse complement strand
GGCGATGGCGACATGCCAGCCAGCGATGCCCTGCCGGGCCGCGTGATCAAAGTGCACGGCCTCTTTTCCGACGTCGAACTCGAAGACGGCACGACCATCCGCTGCACGCTTCGCCGACTGCTCAAGAGCATCCTGACTGACGAACGCAGCATTGTGACGACCGGCGACCGCGTAGTGGTCCGACCCGCACCGGATGGCGAAGGCGTCATTGAAAGAGTGGAGCCGCGGCATGGCGTGCTCACCCGCGAGAGTCGCCGCCGCGAACAAGTGCTCGTCGCCAACGTCGATCAACTCGCCATCGTCATCTCACTCGTCCAGCCCGATCTCAAGCCCTATCTCATCGACCGCTACCTCGCGACTGCGATCCGCGGCAAGCTGCAGCCGATCCTCTGCCTGAACAAGATCGACCTCGCGGACGCCTCGCTGCTGCAGCCGATGGTGGGTGCGTATTCGCAGATCGGCGTGCCGACGCTCCTGACAAGCACCGTCAGCGGGCAGGGCATCGGGCAACTGAAAGAAATGCTGAAAGGGCGGGCGACAGTCTTTGGCGGGCAGTCGGGCGTGGGGAAATCGTCGCTCCTCAATGCCGTGCAGCCGGGGCTGGGATTGCGGGTCCGCGAAGTCAGCGATGTGAACAACAAAGGCCAGCACACAACCACGACGGCGCAACTCATCAAGCTCGCCAGTGGTGGCTGGCTCGTCGATACACCGGGAGTCCGGCAACTGCAACTTTGGGACACGCGGCCGGAGGAGGTTGAAATGTACTTCCCCGAGTTTGCGCCGTTCGTCGCGCAGTGCAAGTTCGCCGACTGCTCACACACCCACGAAAACGGCTGTGCGGTCAAAGACGGCGTCGCTCGCAGATTGCTCAGCGAGCGACGCTATCACAGCTATTTGGGGATGTTCAAGGGGTTGGAGGAGTCGGCTTTGCCGGCAGCCACGGTGTTGCCGGGATCAAAGCCGGCTCGGCGTAAAGCTTCGATAGCGCCTTCGCCTTCTCGCCGGTGAGGTGCTTCATGCTGAAGTGCACGTTCCCCGTGACGCCCGGTGTCTTGCGGCTCAACTCGATCTGCCGTGTGAGTTCCGTCGGGGTGTGGCGGTGCGTGCCGTTGCCGATCCAGAGATGGCGACCCTTGCGATTCTCGCCGACCCACCAGTCCTGCAACCGCGGATAGCTCTGATTCGGTTTGTCGATCTCCCAGTAAAGCTGCGGCGTGAGATAGTCAACCCAGCCCTCGCGGAACCAGAGACTGGCGTCGGCGTAGAGCTGGCCATACTGATCGAAGCCGACGATGCCTTCGGGGTAGCCCGGCCGCCAGATGCCAAACGGACTGATGCCCACCTTCACCCACGGCTTGGCCTTGTGGACCTGGCAGTAGAGCGTCTTGACGAATTGATTGACCGCGTCGCGTCGCCAGTCTTCGCGGCTGAGCGTGCCCTTGCGCTTCTGATAATCGGCCCAAGTCTCGTCGTCGGGGAAGGGGATGCTCTTCTTGTTCGCATCCAGTTCGGGGTAGGGGTAGAAGTAGTCGTCCATGTGAATGCCGTCAATGTCGTAGCGTTTGACGATGTCGAGAGTCACCGCGAGGGAGTGCTTCTGAACTTCCTCGCTCGTAGGGACGAGCCAGTAGTGTTTGCCATATTTCTTGGCGAGATCGGGGCGGGACTTGACCAGGTGATTGGCCGCGGGCTCGCCCTTGGCGGTGGGATTCCAGGCTCGGTAGGGATTGATCCAAGCGTGGATTTCAAGGCCGCGTTTGTGCGCCTCGGCGACGGCGAAGCTCAGCGGATCGTAGCCTGGTGATTGGCCCTGCGTGCCAGTGAGGAACGACGACCACGGCTCGAGCTTCGATTCGTAGAGTGCGTCACACATCGGCCGCACCTGCAATATCACTGCGTTCAGGTTCAGGCTCTTGCAGCGGTCGAGCATCTCGACCATTTCCTTTTTCTGCTCCGCCTCAGACAGCCCGGGCTTCGATGGCCAGTCAATGTTCGCAACGGTCGCGATCCAGACGGCACGGAATTCCGGATCTGCAGCACGCGAAGTTGCGGTCGCCGCAAACAGGGCCAGCAATCCAAGTACGATGCGATTCATGGAATGAACTCTGCAGATGGTGATGGCAAAGGGACCTTATACGCTTACATTACGCCTGAATTCGCCCGGTGGGGCAAAGGAAACTGATGCCACCGAACCGATTTCAACCGAATCCGCACATACTTTGCGAGCTGCGATGATTCCCGCGGAAGTACTACGACAGATGCGTCGCGTACAAATTCGGGCCCGACGGGCGGTGCAGTCGCTCGTCGGCGGTGAATATCACTCCGCCTTCAAGGGCAGCGGTCTGAGCTTCGAGGATGTCCGTGAATATCAACCCGGCGACGATATCCGGCGCATTGACTGGAATGTCACCGCCCGCACCGGTCGCCCGTTCCTGAAGCGGTTCGTCGAAGAACGTGAACTGACCATCCTGCTCGCGGTCGATCTCTCCGGCAGTCTGCGATTCGGCTCGACCTCGTCCACAAAGCGGGTTGTCGCCTCGGAGATCGCCGCGTTGATCGCACTCGCAGCCATCGGCAACGGCGACTGCGTCGGACTGCTCGCGTTCACCGACCAGATCGAGCGCTACGTGCCGCCGGGGAAGGGGAGTCATCAGGCGATGCGGTTGCTGCGTGATGTCCTCGTCTATGAGCCCGCCAGTCGCGGAACAGATCTTCAAGCCGCGCTCCGCGAGATAGCGACGATTCAACGGCGTCGGGCCATCGTGTTCCTGCTGAGCGATTTTCACGGCGATGGCTATGAGCAGGCGTTTCGCCGCGCCGCACGGCAGCACGATCTCATCGCGGTCCGCATCGCCGATCCGCTGGAGGAAGCCATGCCCGATGTCGGCTTCGTTCGTGTGCGGGACGCCGAGACTGGGCAGACGCGACTGATTGACAGCCATCGCATCGCAGATGAGTATCGTGAACGCTCGCGGACGGCGAAGGTAGCGTTTGAGTCGCTGGTTCGCTCGAGCGGAGCGGATCTGATCGACGCCAGCACTCGCGGTCGGCACATCGACGCCGTGACCGATTTTCTCCGCCGCCGCGAAAGACGACGATGACTCCCAGCGGCCATCTCCATCTCAGCCAGACGACCCTGCGGCTCAGCGAACCGCTGACGGCGACAGTAATGATCGAAGGCAACGCACCTGTGAGCGTCACGCCGCCGTCGCCGCTGCTGATCGGCTCGTCCGCCCAGTCGTGGCAAATTGTGCCCGCGGGGCCGCCGAAGGTGACCGTGCTCCTCGACAGTGTGGAACGCTGGACACAGACCTATCGCCTAGAGCCTTTCGTCGCGGGCCCGGCGGTGCCAGTGGAGTTTGCGCCGTTTGTGGTCAATGGCATGCCGGTGGAGCTGCCGTCGGAGTCCGTGCAGATCCACACGACGCTGGGCGATGGCGTACCCACGCTTCGCGATTTCGCCGGGCCCGAGCCGCTCCCGGATGCGATCCATCCCGATGCATCCCTGCAAGGCCCACTGCTCGCGGCGGGCCTTGGCGTGCTGATCCTGGCGGCAGCAGTCTGGCACCGGTTGCGGCAGCCGCAAGTGAAGCCAGTCCTGCTGCCGACGCTGGATGAGCGACTGCTCGCGGTGGAGCGCATGACCGAGCCTCGGCAGTTTGTCGAGGAGCTGGCCGCACTGCTCCGCGAGGGGTCGGAATCGCGCACGACAGCGGAGATTGCCGTGGCCGATCCGGCACGGGCTGCGATCCTGACCCGCTGCGATGCAGTGATTTTCGCCGCGGAGCCGCTGACCGCGGAGCAGCGTTCCGCGATGCTGGCCGAGACACGTGCACTACTGGTGTCTGGCCAATTGGGGCCAGTGCCGTAAATCAGGGGCGTTGACTTCACAAACACACACGGAGTTGGACTCATGTCGAAGATGTACGTCGGCGAAGGGCTTGTGATCGAAGGCAGCGATCTGGACAACGTCGCCCACATCGATCTGCTGATCGGGCCAAAAGACGGCCCGGTGGGTCAGGCGTTCGCCACGGCGCTTGCCAATCAGTCGGCGGGTCACACGAACCTGCTCGCCGTCATCAGCCCGAATATCCCCTGCAAGCCACAGACGGTGATGATCACCAAAGTGACCATGAAGGGCAGCAAGCAGGTCATGCAGATGTTTGGCCCCGCTCAGGCGGCTGTGGCCCGGGCCGTGGTCGACAGCGTGATCGCCGGCGTGCTGCCGAAGGACAAGGCCGAGGAGTGGGTCATCGTCTGCGGTGTGTTCATCGCCGGCTCCGCCAACGACAACAAGAAAATCTACAAGAACAACTACGAAGCCGTGAAGCTCGCGATCAAGAACGCCATGAGTGCGTCCCCCTCGATCGACGAGATCATCAAGGCGAAAGACACAAAGCATCCGTTTGAGTGATGACAATCACGAGGCACGACCGTGAGGGAGTGATCGCTTCACTCCCTCACGGTCGTGCCTCGTAGAATGTGAGTATG
This sequence comes from Limnoglobus sp., assembly GCA_041736785.1. Taxonomy (GTDB): domain Bacteria; phylum Planctomycetota; class Planctomycetia; order Gemmatales; family Gemmataceae; genus JBGSSZ01. Next base: position 230 of record JBGSSZ010000199.1, on the reverse strand, counting down.
AAAGCATCGATTCTGATTCACTTCGATACCGACGCCAGTCCCAGTGTGTTTGAACGCATTGTGGCCATTGACAGTGGCGTCGCTCACGTTTTCAGCTATTCCGGCGTGACACCGCACAATGTGATGCCTCTCGTACACGGCTGCATATTCACGCGCGGCCCCAACGATCTGCATCGCACCGCGATCTTCGTCGGCGGCTCGGATGTGCTGGCGGGCGAAGCCGTCGTCGC
>JBGSSZ010000218.1:0-2357 GCA_041736785.1 Limnoglobus sp. | reverse complement strand
GGCTGCGGCTTCGGCGTCAGGTCCACCACCGGAGCCGGTCCTGCGGGCACCGGCGATTGTGCTCCCGGCTCGACCGGTGCGATGATCGGCATCGTCGGCGGCGCGATCAGCGACGGTGCAGTCTCTGAGCGCAGCGCTGTGGTCGCAGCATTGCCACCGCTCCCCGCGACATCGCTCACCTGCGTCGCCGTGTTACCCGCCTGATCTTCTACCGTCACCCGCACCTGCACTCCGAGCGGGCTACCGGGGTTGAATTGCGTCCCGCGACGGTCGGCTGCGGTGATCGGGATCGTCTTCCAACTCACATCCGAGCCGCCGAACAGGCGATATTCCACCTTCGTGCGCTCGTCGTTGGGGAAGCTGTCTTCGACGCTCCACTCCACGACCACGCTCTCCTGCTCGCGGCGGGTGTCGCGGATCTTCACCACGGGCGAGGTCGTATCGATCAGGAGTTTCTGAGCCGGCGGCATGGTCGCTACGTTGCTCGGCTCCTGCGTGCCGTCGGTGTAGACCACGACCATGCTGAGCCAGTAGAGCCCGTCTTCGCGGGCAGCGAAGGGGATGAATTTCTCGGTCGGCTTGGCCTGGGCGACCGCTTCCCACACGCCACCTTTGTCGCGCGAGACGAAGAGTTCGACGTGGCTGACCTTGGACTGCTGCTTGGGATCGACGTCGAGATCGAGCTTGAGGTTGCGGGATTTGAGAGCCTGATAGCCCGACGGTGCCTGCCCGCTGGACAGGCCGAGCGTCAGGAACATAAGAGCGGCATAATTCATGGCAATCTCCGTCGAGGCTGCCTCCTGTATCGGTTTTTCCGGCGACGAACTTGCATCAATCCCCATAAAGACAGGAGAATCGTTAAAGTTCGATCGTGGAGTTGAAATGTCGTCAGGCGATGTGCAGTCGATGCTGGAAGCCGTGAAAGCCGGCACGCTCGCGGTCGAGGCCGCAGCTCAATTGCTGAGCCCGAGTGCCAACCTCGGCTACGCCACGCTCGATCTGCATCGCCAGCAGCGTTGCGGCTTCCCCGAAGTGATCCTCGCCGATTGCAAGACGACCGAGTGGGTGCTCGGTGCCGTAACGCGACTTCGGCAGGCCGGGCAGGATGTGCTCGCCACCCGCGTGACCGACGCTCAGGCCGCGGTGCTCAGCGAGCAGTTCCCCGATGCCCATCAGGACCGCGTGGCACGCACTTTTTGGCTGCCCACGCCAGCTTGGATAGCCGCGGAGCGAGGAAACGTGGTGATTGTGACTGCCGGCACGGGTGACATTCCAGTGGCTCGTGAAGCCCTTGTGACATCCCGGGTAATGGGTGCGAAGACAGAGATGATCGTCGATGTCGGCGTGGCCGGCATCCACCGCGTGCTGCACCATCGCGAGACGCTGGCGGCTGCGGATGTGGTGATTGTCGTCGCGGGGATGGATGGGGCGTTGCCCAGCGTGGTCGGCGGACTGATCGACGCACCCGTCATCGCGGTGCCGACCAGCGTCGGCTACGGTGCCGCGTTCGGCGGAATCGCGGCGTTGCTGACCATGCTGAACAGTTGCAGTGCGGGTGTGGCTGTCGTGAATATCGATGCCGGTTTCAAAGCCGGCTACATGGCTGCACGCATCGTCGCCAAAGCCAAGTGAATCACTCTCGGATCAGACCGGCAGGCGCGGCGATCGGGCTGGGTGCCGGAGCGACGGGCGCTCCCGTCTCTCCCGGCATGCTCGGCGGCATCGGAGGGAGATAGCCGGCACCACTTGACACAGGCATGACCGGTGCCGGTGCGGTGTGCGGAATGGTCGGTGCACCAATCGGAGTCTGGCTGACACCCGGCGTCATCTGCATCACGGGTGCCGTGGCTGGTGGGCGGGTCTCGGTGCCATTGACGAGCGGCTGCCGCGAAGGGGTTGTGTTCATGTTCGTCGTGGCGGGCTTGGTCGCGGCTTTCGCCGGCGTGTAGATCTGCTGCGGCTGCGTCGGACTGATCCGCTTGCCGCTCGTCTGGCAGCCGACAACCAACCCCGCAAGAAGCACCGCCAAAGCGACCGAACGCATACTCGTCATGACTTGAGCCCCCGGCTCGAAGCGGGTCGCGTCCCTGCGGCCAACGCTTCAAGTCAGGGGCTGATAACCGCGGTCTCGAGCAGTGTCAAGGCGGCCTACTATGGACGTTTTCTGGCAGGTGCGACTGGTGCCTTGGGCTTGCTGCGTGCGGTGCCTTCTTCAGTCATCGCATCGAGCTCCCGTTGCAGCGGGAACGTCGGATCAGGTTGGATGTACTGCGATGGGTGCGCGAGATAACGCGGGCTCGGCAGCGTCGTGCTGCCGAGTACCGAACCGCTGAAGCTCACGACGAACAGGCAAAGAT
>JBGSSZ010000155.1:0-5114 GCA_041736785.1 Limnoglobus sp. | reverse complement strand
CCGACGAGCTTGCCGATGTCCGCCGCTGCTCCCGGCACGCAGCCGCCGCCCGATCTCTCACTCGCCTTCGAGCGGGTCGTGGACGTGGCGAGCCATCCGATTCTGCGTTCACACGTGCTTGACGGTCGTGCGGTGCTGCCGATGGCTGTGCATATGGAATGGCTGGCTCACGCCGCACTGCACGGCAATCCCGGGCTGGTTTTTCAGGGGTTCAACGACCTCCGCATCACGCATGGCATCATGGTCGAGGAGGGTGGCAGCAACCCCTTGCGGCTGTTCGCCGGCCGTGCCAGCCGCCAAGACAAAAACTTCTGCGTACACGTCGAGCTTCGCGGTCGCCGTCGCGATGGCCGCGAAGTGATCCACTCTCGCGCTGACGTGGTGCTGACCGCGGCGCTCGCGAAGCCACCGGTCGCCGACAAACCGCCGAACGTGCAGCCCTATGCGCATCCGCTCGACGAGGTCTACAAGTACTTCCTCTTCCATGGCCCCGAACTTCACGGCATCGAGAGCATCGAGGGCCTGACGGACAATTCGTTTGTGGGCAGTGCGTATCCAGCGCCGGCGCCGGCCGAATGGTTCGCCGGGCCGCTGCGGGCGAGTTGGGTCGCCGACCCGCTCGTGCTCGACACCAGCTTCCAGATGATGATCCTCTGGAGCTTTGCTCAGCACGGAGCCGGGAGTCTGCCCTGCTTCCTCGGTCGCTATCGGCAATTCCGCCGTGCGTTCCCACCGGGCCCAGTGCGGGTCGTGATCCGGGTCAACCGCGACAACGGCAGCTTCGCCCGCGCCGACATCGACTATCTTGACCGCGAGGGTGCCATCATCGCACAGGTGCAGGACTACGAATGCGTGATTGACCCCGGGCTGAACCAGGCATTCCGCCGCAATCAGTTGGGCACCGCAGTGAAGGCGTGATGACCAGTCCGCAGCGCAAGCAAGGCAGTTAAGAATTTCCCTTGCTTGCGCTGCGGACTGGTTTTTAAACCCCCACGCGAGCCAGTTTTGCTGCGAGCCGGGTCGCTTCGTACAAGCTCGCCGGGCTCGCGGTCCCCTGCCAGGCGATGTCGAACGCTGTGCCGTGATCGACTGAGGTGCGGATGATCGGCAGGCCGAGCGTGACATTGATCGCGTCGTCGAACGCCAGGGCTTTCAGCGGGATCAGCCCCTGATCGTGGTACATGCAAATATAGGCGTCGGTGGTCTGTCGCCGCGTGGCGAGGAACGCGGTGTCGGGCGGGTAGGGGCCGTCGATCGCAATTCCTTTCGCCCGCGCTTGCTCCAGGGCGGGGATGATGATTCGTTCCTCCTCGCGATCGCCGAAGAGACCATGCTCACCAGCGTGGGGATTCAAGCCGCAGATCACGAGTCGTGGGTCGTGACCGCGGATTCGCTGCATTGCTTCCGCCGTAAGCTCAATCGCATCGAGCACGCGCGCCACCGTCAACAAGCCCGGCACGTCGCGGAGGCCCACGTGCGCCGTCACCAGACTGCAGGTGAGCGCATTGGAGGTGAGCATCATGCAGACCCGCTTCGCGCGGGTGAGTGCCGCGAGAATCTCCGTGTGGCCAGGATAGCTGATCCCGGCGGCGTGAAGTGCTTCTTTGTGGATCGGTGCGGTGCAGATGGCATCGACGCGTCCGTCGAGTGCCGCGGTGATCGCGGCTTGGATGTAGGCATACGCCGCCGCTCCCGCTGTGGCACTCACCTGACCCGGTACAAATTCCTCCGGCCCGATGCGGCAGAAGTCGAAGACGCTTTCATCTGCCGCGCTTGGCAGCTCGAGCCGTTCGCTGACGGCGTCGAGCACCCGCCGGTCGCCGAAGACGATCGGCACACACTCCGCAGCAATCTCGGCGTTCGCCAGCAGCCGCAGACAAAGCTCCGGCCCCACGCCCGCGGGGTCGCCCATGGTGACTGCAATCCGCGGTCGGCTCATCGTCGCACCTCTCGACTGGGATCGCGCTTGCACCGACTTCGCAAGTCGGTCCTTGCCCCGCTGACTAAGATACACCCGAGCCCGATTCACACCATCCAGGAGACTGCTTCATGTTTACTCTGCCAACGCTGCCATACAAGTTCGATGCACTCGAGCCGCATATCGACGCGCTGACCATGGAGATCCACAGCCAGAAGCACCACAAGGCGTACGTCGACAACCTGAACAAAGCTCTCGAAGGCCACCCCGACCTGCTGAAGAAGGACATCAACACTCTGCTGCGGGAGATCAAGAGCGTGCCCGAAGCGGCACGGCAGGCGGTCATCAACAACGGCGGCGGCCACGCCAACCACTCGCTCTTCTGGGAGATCATGGGTCCAGGCGGCGGTGGCGAACCCTCCGGTGCGCTCGGCGACGCCATCAAGGCCAATCACGGCGACTTCGCCGCGTTCAAAAAAGTGATCAAGGACAATGCCACCGGACAGTTCGGCAGCGGCTGGAGCTGGCTCGTCTGGGATCCAGCGGCCACTGCACTCAAGGCCGTCAAGAAACCCAATCAGGATAGCCCGCTCATGGATGGCCTCGTTCCCTTGCTCGGCATCGATGTCTGGGAACACGCCTACTATCTCAAGTATCAGAACAAGCGCCCCGACTATGTCGATGCCTGGTGGAACACCGTCAACTGGAAGAAAGTGGACGAACTCTACGCCAATGCCAAGGCGGGCAAGTAGTTCGCTTCATTCATCACGAGCCGGAAGCGTGAGCGGCGGGTACAGTTCTTCGCAGGACTTGTCCCGTCGCTGACGCTTCCGGCTTGTACCGTAAGCGATTGTGAAGCTGATCACAGTCTCGTCCACTCGTGGAGCCGCCGTGATGCACCGATTCTCGCTGGCCATTACCCTCGCACTGTGTGCGACGGCCTCCGCAGCCGACACCTCACGACCGAACATTCTCTTCATACTTGTCGACGATCAGTCGCCGTTCGATCTGAAAGCCTACGACCCTCAGTCGCTGCTCGCGACGCCGAACATCGACCGTCTGGCCCGCGAGGGGATGGTCTTCGACGCGGCTCATCACATGGGCGCGTGGTCGGGAGCCGTCTGCACGCCGTCGCGGCACATGATCATGACTGGCCGCACAGTCTGGCACATCCCGGGCGCTGGCAATCCGAATGCGAAAAATCCGCGGCTCGTCCCGCCAAAGCTTGCTGAGAACACACTGCCCGCTGTTTTCAATCGTGCCGGCTACGAGACCATGCGCACCTGCAAGAACGGCAACAGCTACGAAGCCGCCAACAAACTCTTCACCGTCCGCAAGACGGCGACGCGGCGCGGCGGGACCGACGACACCGGCAGTGCCTGGCACGCCGAGCAAGTCCTCGATTACCTGGCAGATCGCCAGAAGGAGAAAGGCATAAAGCCGTTTCTGATCTACTTCGGTTTCTCCCACCCGCACGACACCCGCGACGGCACGCCGGAGCTGCTCGCCAAGTATGGTGCTGTCAATCACACGGACAAGGAGACTCTGCCGCCCGCGAATCCGAAGCAGCCGCCGCTGCCGGTGAATTATCTGGCGAAGCATCCGTTTCCGCACGGGCACCCGAAGCTGCGGGACGAAGTCGCCGTGAGTGGTGTATGGGAGCGGCGCGACGAACGCACTATCCGCAACGAGCTCGGCCGCGAGTTCGCCTGCAGTGAGAACATCGACATTCAGATCGGCCGCGTGCTCCAGAAGCTCGAAGCCATGGGCGAGTTGGACAACACTGTCGTCATCTACACCTCCGACCACGGCATGGCGATCGGCCGACATGGTTTGCAGGGCAAACAGAATCTCTACGAGCACACATGGCGAGTGCCGTTCATCGTCAAAGGGCCGGGGATCAAGCCCGGCTCACGAGTGCCCGGCAACATCTATCTCCTCGATCTACTGCCAACACTCTGCGACCTCGCGGGGATCGCTCCGCCTGCCACGGTCGAGGGCGTCAGTTTCAAGCCGGTGCTCGAGGGGAAGCAAGAGACAGTCCGCGATCAGCTCTTCGGCACCTACAGCGGCGGCACCAAGCCCGGCATCCGCTGCGTCAAGCAAGGCAATTGGAAACTGATCAAGTACGACGTGCTCGATGGCGCTGTCCACCGGACGCAACTCTTCAATCTTGCGAAAAACCCGCACGAGTATCTGCCCGAGCACGCCCGCAAGGCACCGCAGGAAACCGATCTTGCCGAGAATCCCAAATTTGCCAACAAGCGACGCGAATTGGAATCGCTGCTGTTGAAAGAAATGCAGCGGCTGGATGACCCGTACCGGCTGTGGGACCAAACGAAGTGACAAAAGCCCACCCGTGGCTACGGGTGGGCTTCTGGTTGTCCTGATGCTGAACATGCGCTCATACCCGCCACGGCAGTTCCGATTGATTAAATTCCGGCCTTAATCTATTCTCGGCCTCCGGCGGAAGAGCGTCTTCCGCCTGCTTTGCCACGGACGGCGGCATGCTCCGCACCACTGTCATTCGCGGCTGTCTGTTCCTGGTGCTCGCTGCTCTCGGGTTCGCGCTCTGGTGGGCTCAATCCTATGTGCGGCCCGAAGCCGTGCGCGCCACGGTACTCGACAGCTTTGCCGATCAGTTTCCCGGCGCTCATGTGCAAGTCGCCGAGGCGCACCTGCGCGTGTTCGGCGGCGTCAGCGTGCGCGATCTGGTCCTCGCCCGCAGCGGGGATGCGCTGCCGTTCTTCTCCGCACCCACCGCACTGATCTCGCACGACAAAGAGCAGCTTTCCAACGGCCGCATGGTGATCCGCCGCATCGAGCTCGAAGGCCCGACGCTGCGGCTCGAACGGAGAGCCGATGGTCGCTGGACCTTCGATGGCCTCTCCCGCCCGAGCCCCGCGGACCGACCCGTGCCGATGTTCGTCGTGAACCACGGCACGATTGTGCTGACTGACAAATCGCAGGCGGGCCTGCCGCCGCTGACGTTCACAGACGCGACCTTCACACTGATCAACGACCCGCCGCCGCTCTTTCTCAACGTGAAGGGTTCGGCACTGCTGAGCGCACCGGTGCCGGGGGCGACAATGACTCCGGTGCGCGTGGAGGTGCTGGGTCGCATTCACCGGCTGACGGGGGAGTTTTCGTTTCGCATCATCGCCAGCGATGTGGCGATCGGGCCCGACCTGGCGGC
>JBGSSZ010000145.1:0-3072 GCA_041736785.1 Limnoglobus sp. | reverse complement strand
GGCCAGACCGGCATCGCGCTCGAGCCACTCTGGCGGCCGCTGGGTTGGGACTGGAAAATCGGCATCGCCACGCTCGCCAGCTTCCCCGCCCGCGAAGTGATCGTCGGCACGCTGCAGATCATCTACAAGGTCGAGGATGGCGACGCAGCAGAGGAGGATCTCGGTGCCGCCATCCGCGACGATTGGCGCGAAAGCCCCGTCCGCAGCCGCTACGGCGTGCCGGTGGCCTTGTCGGTGATGGTGTTTTTTGCGCTGTGCTGTCAGTGCGTGAGCACGCTGGCGGTGATCCGCCGTGAGACGCGAAGCTGGGGTTGGCCGCTGCTGACGTTTGTTTACATGACCGTGCTGGCGTACATTGCGGCGTGGGCCACGTTTCAGATTGGTAAAATGATCGTCGGGTGAATGATGACGATTCAGAGCACGATTGTCGGTCTGTTGATTGTCGCCGCGGCCGCGTATGTGCTGTGGTCGCTCTGGCCAAGCCGTTCCGGTTGTGGCACCGGCTGCGGCAAGTGCACACCCAGCGAAGAGGCGAGCGAACGGAAATCGCTGCCGATGGCGTGAGATCTGAACGTCGGAAAACGAGCCGGACGCGTCAGCGACGGGTACAGCAACAAACTACACCTGTCGCTTACGATAGAATAACTTGATACCCGCCTGCCTGGAAGGACCACTCCATGAACCCCTTCGCTGAGTATCTGCAGTCCGAGACGCGTCGTCAGTTTTTCGCTTCCGCGGGGTTCGGGCTCGGGGCGATGGCCCTCAGCAGCCTTGGGGCACGGGCTGACAAGACCGGCGAAGCCGCGGCACTCCCGGAGACACACTTCCCAGCCAAAGCGAAGAACGTCATCTACCTGCACATGGTCGGCGGGCCGTCGCAGATGGATCTCTTCGACCCCAAGCCCAAGATGGCCGAGTGGTACGACAAAGATCTGCCGGAGAGCATCCGCAACGGGCAGCGCCTGACCACCATGACCTCGGGTCAGTCGCGCTTTCCGATCGCACCGAGCAAGTACAAATTCGCCAAGCACGGCAAGAGCGGGCAGTGGCTCTCCGAGATGCTGCCGTGGAAATCCAAGATGGCCGACGAGATGTGCATCATCCGCAGCATGCACACGGAAGCGATCAATCACGAGCCGGCCATCACATTCATGCAGACGGGCAATCAGGTGACGGGGCGGCCCTGTCTGGGTTCGTGGATGAGCTACGGGCTCGGCAGTCTGAACCGCAACCTGCCGACGTTTGTGGTGATGGTGGCCACGCCCACCAACACGGAACAGATTCAGGCGATCTCCGCCCGGCTGTGGCAGAGCGGCTATCTCCCCGGCGAACATGCCGGCTGCTCCTTCCGCGCCAAGGGCGACCCCATCCTCTTCCTCAACAACCCGCCCGGCGTGTCGAGCGAAGTCCGCCGTACTACGCTCGACGGCCTGAAGAAGCTGAACGAACTCAACTACGCCCAGGTCGGCGACCCCGAAACGCACACCCGCATCGCTCAGTACGAGATGGCGTTCAAGATGCAGGCGAGCGTCCCGGAACTGACCGACATGACCAAAGACGACGCCAAGGTGCTGGAGTCGTACGGCCCGGATGTGAAGAAGCCCGGCTCGTTTGCCAACACCGCACTGATGGCCCGCAAGCTCGTCGAGAAGGGCGTCCGCTTCGTGCAGGTCTACCACAACAACTGGGACCATCACGGCAACCTGCCGCGACGTATGCAGGATCAATGTCACGATGTCGATCAGCCGTGTCATGCGCTGATTCAGGACCTGAAGCGTGTCGGCTTGCTGGACAGCACGCTGGTGATCTGGGGCGGCGAGTTCGGCCGCACGATCTACTCGCAGGGCGGGCTCTCGAAGACCAATTACGGCCGCGATCACCATCCGCGCTGCTTCAGCATGTGGATGGCCGGCGGCGGCAGCAAGGGTGGCGTCACCTACGGCGAGACCGACGACTTCAGCTACAACATCACCAAAGACCCCGTCCACATCCGCGACTTCCACGCCACGATCCTGCACCTGCTGGGCATCGACCACGAGCGATTCACCTTCCGCTCACACGGCCTGGATCAGAAGCTGACCGGCGTGGAAAGGGCGAATGTGATCAAGGCCTTGATCGCCTGAAAGCAGAACTCACGCAAAGCCGCCAAGGCGTAAAGAAAACACAATTGCTTTTGTTTTCCTTTGCGCCTTGGCGGCTTTGCGAGAGTTGGTTTGTCTTATCTTCTTCGCTGCTGTGGTCGCCGTTGGTTCTGTTGCGGTTTGCGGTGCCACTCGCTCGGGCCTTTCACCTGCGGGGCCTGGCGATAGTCAAAGTCCGGCAGCGTCACTCGCGGCAGGCGCTGGCCCACCTGACGCTCAATCCGCGACAGCGAGCCCTCTTCCTCCGGGCTCACCAATATGAACGCATCCCCTTCGGCCCCGGCCCGCCCGGTGCGACCAATGCGGTGCACATAGTCCTCCGGCACGTCCGGGACATCAGTGCTGATCACGTGCGTGACGTGGGCCACATCCAAACCCCGTGCAGCAATGTTCGTCGCCACCATCACCTGGCAGCGGCCGCGGCGGAAGCCCTCCATCGCCTTGGTCCGCTGGCTCGGCGTGCGGTTGCTGTGGAGCTCTGCCACCGTGAAGCCATCGGCCTCGACCGTGCTCGCCAACTTCTTCGCCTGGTGCTTCGTACGCGTGAAGACCAGCACCGAGGGCATGGCCGTGTTCCGCAGCAGGTGCCGTACGAGCGCGGTCTTCAAGTGGGCCGGTACCGGGTACGCTGCTTGCGTGATGCCCACCGCGGTCGTGCTTCGGCGACCGATCTGCACGACGGCCGGGGACTTGAGCATCTCGCCCGCCAGCTTTTCGATCACCGGCGGCATCGTCGCGGAGAAGAGCAATGTCTGTTTGCGGCCCGGAAGCTTGGCGATAATCCGCTTGATGTCCGGTAGGAAGCCCATGTCGAGCATGCTGTCGGCTTCATCAAGCACAACGGTGTGGATGCCCGCGAATCGGATAGGGAACTGACCGATGTGGTCGAGCAACCGCCCGGGCGTAGCAACGACGATGTCGAGCGGCCCTT
>JBGSSZ010000125.1:0-5734 GCA_041736785.1 Limnoglobus sp. | reverse complement strand
TCGTCGTCGCGGCGGCTCTCGATCACCGCCTGCACCGCTTCGGCCCGCGTCAGGTCGATCTTGCCCGCGAGAAACGCCCGCTGTGTGAACTCGCCCGGACCCGCAGCCCGGGCACCCGCACTGAGCAGGTCCGCGATCAGTCGCTCGACCAGCGGCGGCGAACTGATCGTGTGAATCTCCGCGAGATCCTGCCCGGTGTACGAGAGCGGCGAGGGAAAGTAGTAGAGAGTTGCCGGCAGCGGGGAGTGCACACCGCTGAGTCGAAGATGACCAGCGAGCCAATGATTCCGCTGTGGCTCAAAGTCGCCAAAGACAACGGCGACGATGCGGCGAGTGTCGGCCCCACTGACGCGGACAATCGCACGGGCACCAGGACCGGCCGCGGAGGAGAGAGCGACTATTGTGTCGTCAGGGTGGTGCATGACTGCTAGCGCAAATGAATAGCAATGAAATAAAGAAACAGCCAGAACAACGGCTGCATGAGCAGCATACCCGTGCCACACGCAATTCTCCAACGACCAGCATCGCTGATAGAGCCTGTCCCAAACGCAGCATTCAGGAGCAGGTAAAATGCGTATGGAGTCAACAGGGGAATGAAGAAATTGAAGACTACCAGTTGGAAAAATTTGAGAGCGTACGCATCGCGATCCTCTGGCCACTCGGACGGTTCTGACACTGGCACGAGCACCTCCGACGACACAGATTCGGTCACGTCTTCGTCGGATTGGTCTTTCGATTCCGGGCTGGCTTCTAAAGCTTGACGCGTCAGCTCATACGCATCGATCATTGATGAACCATGCTCAAAATCTCGAAGCACCTCGAGAACATGCTCTACATCATGATCTCTCACCTGCAGTTTGACGCCGCCGATTGCATTCGAGTAGCCTCCAAATATGCCGACAACATCGGCGTCCTGAAGGACCGACCATATTCCAGCGGACACCAGCGCATTCCGTGCGACTTCGGCTTGAAAAAGGACATTATAAACGTTGACGGTAATAAGTTTCATTCGTCGACTCGTCGTTGATCGACATTCTATTCGCCCATGCGTTGTGCATCCATTGTCCGTAGCAGATCCAACTGATGAGATACGTAAGTGGTGACGAATTCATCGCACACACTCTTACGGTCGTGCCTCGTGAACTTCGTTGAGTATCGCTTCTGCGTTTTGATGATTCAAGCCGTTTTCGATTTTCATTGTGCGGCACTTCACAGCAACGCCCGCGCCGACGTCGTCATCCTTGTCGCCGAGCATCCAGCTTCGCGACAAATCCAAATTGTGCTCCGCGGCGGCACGGAGCAGCATGCCCGGTCGCGGTTTGCGGCAGTCGCAGCCGGCATCGGGATGGTGCGGACAATAATAAATCGCATCGAGCCTGGCACCCTGCTCCGCGAGCAGAAACTTGAGATGTGCATGGACTACGTGGATGCTCTCCTCGGAGAAAAACCCACGGCCGACGCCGCTCTGATTCGTGACGAGCACCACCGGCCAGCCGTCGTGGTTGAACAGCCGGATCGCAGCCGCGGCTTCGGGGAACAGCTTCACCTGCTCGATCCGCGAGAGATAGTGAGCGTCCTCGATGATGGTGCCGTCGCGGTCGAGGAAGATCGCGGGCCTAGCGGCCATGACACATCGCCTCTTCGACCTTGTCGCAGAGCAGGTGCCAGGCGAACAGGTGCATCTCCTGCACTCGCGGTGTGTGAGTCGAGGGAGCCTTGAGCGCGAGGTCGCACATCGCGGCGAGCGGGCCACCGTCTTCGCCCGTGAACGCCAGCGTGGCAGCACTGGTAGTCCTGGCGGCGGCGATGGCACTCAGCACGTTGGGCGACTTGCCGCTGGTACTGATGCCGACCACGACATCGCCGGGTTTGGCGAGGGCCAGCACCTGGCGGGCGAAGATGGCCTCGAAGCCGTAGTCGTTGCCGACCGCGGTGAGAATGGATGTGTCGGTTGTGAGTGCGACAGCCGGATAGGGTCCGCGTTCGCGGAGGAAGCGACCGACAAACTCACCCGCGACATGCTGGCAGTCCGCGGCGCTGCCGCCGTTACCGCAGAGATAGATCGTGCCACCACTCATCAGACACGCGGTCAGTTGTGCCGCGATGGCGTCAAGCGTCGGCACCAGTGCGAGCATCGCCTCGCAGCAGCGGATGTGGTCGCGAATCGATTCATCGAACTTCACCATGCCGAATCTTCGCACGCCGCCAGCGTGGTGGTCAACGCCAAGCGTGGCTGAAGATTGACCGCGGGTGGTCAGAATCTGAGCGTGATCTCTGCGAGCCTGCAGACTACAATTCCGGCAACCTCTGGAGCACAGCTATGATTCGTCGTCAGTTTCTTGTCGCCTCGACCGCGGCGGTCATCGCTCCACGATTCCTGACTGCGGCACCCGATGCCAAAGCCGTTCAGGCCGTGATTGACAAAGGCATCGCCTTCCTCGTGAGCAAGCAGCAGGCCAATGGTATGTTCGGCTCGCCGCGGGCGGGGGAGCCGGGGCTCACGGCCCTCATCCTCACCGGAATGCTCCGCGGCGGCAAGACAGTCAACGATCCCGCTGTCGCCAAGGGGCTCAAATATCTTGAAAGCAAGATCCAACCCGATGGCGGGATCTACGATCGCGGCCTCTCCAACTACACGACCAGCCTCGCTATCATGGCGTTGGCACAGACTAAGGACGCCAAGTACAACGATGCCATCGCTGCCGCGGGGAAGTATCTCCGCACGCTGCAGTACGGCGACGCTGCGGATGTGCCCGACTCCGACGCGAAGTTCGGCGGGGCCGGGTACGGCAAGAAAGGCGAACGCGGCGGCGGGGCCGACCTCTCGAACACGCACTTTTTCCTCGAAGCCCTCATGGCCAGCGGCGCGGCCAGGGATGATCCCGCGGTCAAGCGGGCGGTGGTCTTCCTGGGCCGCAGCCAAAACCTGCCCGGTGAGTTCAACACGCTCGACTACGCCAAACACGCCGACGCGGCGGACAAAGGCGGCTTCGTCTACAACTCGGCTGACGCTGCCGACACGAAGAGCCCGAAACGCACCGCTGCCGGGGGCCTGCGCAGCGAAGGCGGCATGACCTACGCCGGCTTGAAATCATTCCTGTATGCCGGCGTGAGCAAAGACGATCCCCGCGTGCAGGCCGCTCTCGGCTGGATCCGCAAACATTACACGCTGGACGAGAACCCCGGTCAGGCCGCCAACGGGCTCTTCTACTACTACCACACCTTCGCCAAGGCGATGGCCGCACTCGGCGAGGATCAGTTCGCCGACGACAAGGGAGTCAAGCATGATTGGAAGAAGGAACTCTTCGACAAGCTGAAAGGAATGCAGAAGGCTGACGGTAGTTGGACCAACGAGAAGAGCAAGGCCTTTCTGGAGAGCATGCCGGAGCTTGCGACCGCGTTTGCGGTGCTGGCGCTGACGTATTGCAAGTAGTGGATTGTCAACAAATCAGTTCCGAGCCAAAGGCGTCGGCGACGGGTCCAGTGCGGAATTCAGTCACTAAACCCGTTGTTGACGCTTCCGGCTCGGAACCGAAGGCGTAAAACAATCCTGATGGAAGAAAACACCCCCAACACCGCATATGAATCCCTGCTGGAGCCGTCGACACCGGTGCCCGATCCCAGCGTCGGCGAGTTCGTCAAGCAATTGCACGAGACTGCCGACAAAATCCAGGCCGACCGCATCGGTCGAGGCGATGCCAAGCTCCTGGCCTCCGCCTTCAAAGAACTCCGTTACTGCTTCAAGACGTTCGTCGCCTACCGCCATCGGAAGAAGGTGACGATCTTCGGCTCCGCACGCACGAAGCCCGATCATCCGGCGTTCCTGGCCGCGGTGCTCTTCGGCAAGCGGATGGCCGAGGCGGGGTTCATGACCATCACCGGTGCTGCCGCGGGCATCATGGAAGCCGGGCATATCGGCGCCGGACGCGACAACAGCTTCGGACTCAACATTCTTCTACCCTTCGAAAGCTCCGCGAACTCGGTGATCCTCGACGATCCCAAACTCATGAACCTGCGCTACTTCTTCACGCGGAAAGTGGTCTTTCTCAAGGAGAGCGACGCCGTCGCACTCTTCCCCGGCGGCTTCGGCACCCACGACGAAGCCTTCGAGTCGCTCACGCTCATGCAGACTGGCAAGAGCCACGTCTACCCCATCGTGCTCGTCGACGAGCCCGGTGGCACCTACTGGAACATCTGGAACACCTTCATCGAAGACGCGCTGGTCAAGCCCGGCTACATCGGCGAGCAGGATCGCTCCTTCTACAAGATCACCGACAGCGTCGAAGATGCCGTGCACGAAATCACACACTTCTACCGCATCTACCACAGCATGCGCTACGTGCGGCAGGATCTCGTGCTGCGGCTGAATTCCAAGCTGAGCACGGCTTCCATCGCAAAGTTGAACACGGAGTTTCAGGATATCATCGTCGATGGGGAATTGATCCAGACCGACGCCCTGCCCCAGGAAGCGAACGAGCCTTCGCTCGCCAATCTGCCCCGATTGAAGTTCCGCTTCGACCGGCACAATCACGGTCGCCTGCGGCAACTGATCGACGCTGTCAACAATTCCGATTGAATCGGGACCGGCGATGCCAGCCACTTCCACGCTCGACCTGGATGCGATCTACCGCAGTGAGTCCCGCCGCGTCTTCGCCACGCTGGTGCGGCTGCTGGGCGATTTCGACCTGGCCGAGGAGGCTTTGCACGAAGCCTTCGCGAGTGCCGTGGAGAAGTGGCCGCGGGACGGCGTCCCCGAGAACCCCCGTGCATGGCTCGTCTCCGCCGGTCGCTTCAAAGCCATCGATGTTCTGCGTCGCCGGGCCAAATTCGCCGCGTCGCTGTCTGTCATCGCGCCGCAGATTCAGGAACTGGAATCGCCGACGCACGATGTCGAAGACGACCGCCTCCGGCTGATCTTCACCTGCTGCCACCCGTCGCTGGCACCAGCCACGCAGATCGCACTCACGCTCCGCGAGGTCTGCGAACTCGCTACGGACGACATTGCCAGCGCGTTCCTGACGGCTCCCACGACCATCGCACAGCGCATCGTCCGCGGCAAAGCCAAGATCCGCGATGCGAAGATCCCCTACGAAGTGCCGACGCTGGACGATCTTCCCGACCGGCTCGACTCCGTGCTCGCGGTGATCTATCTGGTCTTCAAGGAAGGCTATTCCGCATCGTCGGGGGCATCGCTGACGCGGGCCGACCTCACCGCAGAAGCCATCCGGCTCGGTCGGCTGCTCGTCGAGTTGCTCCCCGACTCGGAGGCGATCGGGCTGCTGGCGCTCATGCTGCTTCACGAATCGCGACGCGGCGCACGATCCTCGGCGACCGGGGACATCATCCTACTCGAGGAGCAGGATCGCTCGCGCTGGAACCGTGAGCAGATGGCAGAGGGGCAGGCTCTTGTGGCCCGGGCCGTTGCGGCTCCGACCTACGGAGCGTATGCAATTCAATCGGCTATCGCAGCAGTGCATGCCGCTGCCGCCACTGCCGCCGAGACCGACTGGCAGTGCATCGTCGCGTGGTACGATCTGCTTCTGCGGGCTGATCCATCACCGGTGGTGGAACTGAACCGTGCCGTTGCAGTCGCCATGCACGACGGCCCTGCGAGCGGGTTGGCACTGGTGGACGCGATTCTCGCTCGCGGTGAGCTTGCGGATTATCACCTCGCCCACGCCGCCCGGGCCGATCTCTGCCGCCGCCTCGGACGCATCGACGAAGCCCGGTCCGC
>JBGSSZ010000091.1:0-2219 GCA_041736785.1 Limnoglobus sp. | reverse complement strand
GGTGGTGGCGGCGCCGGCGGCACCGTCATTGTGAACTCCTCATTCATCTTCGATTCCACCCACCTGACGGCAAACCTCAGCGGCGGCCTCGGCGGCACCCAGGGCACCGGCGGTCGCTTCCTCTTCGCGGCCAACAACCAGGGCTTCGACGGCGACTCCATCGGCGAGATCGTGCAGGCCAATCTCAACGGACTCAGGTCGCCCAACGTCTTCCTCGATGGTCAACTCGAAGTACCTCACATCGCCGGGCTCGTGAACGGCAGCACTCCCGTCGCCGAGGCATACGGTTTCTCACCGCTCACACCAAGCGATTTCGGTATCACGCCCTCGCCGCGAGCCGGCTTGACCTTCGAAGTGCTCGACGCGATCCCCGGCAGCCCGGCTGTCCCCGGCTTCCAGTATCTCGTCATCACCAATCCCACCAATCTGCTCCCCGGCGGCGGCTACTCCCTGCAGCTTCCCGAACTCGGGCTCGGCGGCACCACGACCGACACCGTGCAGTTCCAGAACGGCGGCTGGATCAGCGACCCCGCGTTTGGCGGAAGCGGCAACAGCACCGTCAGCGATCTCGCTCCCGGTCAGGTCTACGTCGTGATGATGCCGACAGGCACAGCCAACATCCGTGCCAGTGTCACCAACGGCAGCACCACCTACTTCTCCACAATCAACAACGGCGACCCGCTGAACCCCGGCACGATCTATCACATGATCACCAACAGCCTGCCCACCGCGATCACCGGCCACGATGCCAGCGTCGCAGAAGGCACCGTCAGCGGCGCGATCGACTTCGACAACGCCAGCACCGACGCTGACGGCAATCTGGTCTGGTCGCTCACCAGCAACCCCGGCAACCTCTTCAGCATCGACAGCCAGACCGGCGTCGTGTCCTGGGTCGGCTCACCGACCATCGACGGCAACGCGACCTTCGACTTCGGCATCAGTGTCTTCGACGGCGAAGTCACGCTCACGACTGCTCGCACGATGACCGTGTTCGACACCGCCCCGGTCGTGGGCTCGCTGAGTGGCCCGACCACACTGATCGCCGGCGAGACGGCGGAATTCATGATGATCGGCGTCAGCGACATCGCCGCCGATCTCGCGACGATGAAATACAGCTTCAGCCTCGACGCCGCCGCGCTGGCCACTGACTATGCGAGTGCCAGCGACAGCAATCTCTTCAGCCTTCAGGTTCCTGTCGCCGGCACAGTCACGGTCTACGCCCGGGCGTACGACAAAGACGGTGGCATCAGCGCCACACAGACCCTCAGCGTGGTCGTCAACGCTCCGCCGAGCGTATCGACAGTCGTCGTCAACAGCGGAAACGAACAGCGTTCGCTCGTCACGGAAGTCTCGCTGACGTTCCCCTTCGCGGTGACACCGAGCGCGTTCCAGGATGTAGGTGCGATCATGTTCACCCGCCTGGTGGCGACGCATGCCGGCACGGTGGGGACAGTGGTTCAGACTGGCGCGACCGGAGCCAACGGCCTGATCACCGTCACGCAGAACGGCACGAACAATCTGCATCTCGCGTTCTCGAATGCCAACGGTGCGGGCATCAGTGAGGGCGTCGAGTACGGCTCGCTCGCCGATGGCCGCTGGCAGTTGTCGATCCCCAGCCTGGGCTATGTCTCCGCACCGAACGATCCCAGCATGCGGCGGCTCTTCGGCGACTTCAACAACGACGGTACCGTGGATGGTGCCACCGACTTCGCGATGTTCGGCACGACCTTTGGGAACACCACTGCCGGCTCCCCGTTCGACTTCGACGGCAACGGCAGCATCGACGGCTCCACCGACTTCGCCCAGTTCGGCGCCCGCTTCGGAATCACGCTCTAGCCGCCCGCTCCGATCTCAATCCCCACGAGCCACGGATCAATCCGTGGCTCGTGTCGTTGCGCCATCTTGTTGATCCCGTCGGCGGCAGTGCGACGCAACTGTTTTCGCTCGTACCGAAGCAGCCCGTGAACCTTCGCATGACACTCCGCAATCGCCACGGCGATCTGGCTGACATCAGTCCCTGCAAACTCGATGGGACACCAGCCAGAGCACGAGTGCGACCAAGCGATGCTTCATGGCAGTTCTAGAGCATTTCTAAAATCCTTGTAGCGTGTAGCCGCAGTGCTCGAGGAAGTTGCGGCAATGCCTTCGGGTGAACCAGTCCGGGCATTCCCCGAAGGCATCCTCGACTTCCGCAATCGTCCGGAGTTCCCGGCGCCGCA
>JBGSSZ010000212.1:0-3864 GCA_041736785.1 Limnoglobus sp. | reverse complement strand
ACCTGAAACACCGTCCGCTGGCTCCCCTGCTTGACGACGTGAGCGAGACCGCCGGCGATCCAGTCATCGAGATCAGGTGCGGCGTCGCCGAAAAACTCGCGACCCTCCGCCGAGAGGCTCCAGAGATAACGACCCGATTCCAGCGTTGCCCGGCGACAGGTGCCGAACAGCGAGAGTTTTCGCAGCCCGTGACTCAGCATGCCTGCCTCCGCTGCCAGGGCTCGCACAAGGCCCGCCATGCCGCGGTGCCGACCTCGATGCTGAAGTGGTTCTCGACTCGCATGCGGCCAGCCGCACCCATGCGGCGACGATGCGCGACATCGTGCATTTGCCGGACCGCCGCGATCCATTCGTCAGCTGTCGCGGCCAGCGTACCGGTGATAGTGTCATCGATGATGTTGCGGTGCACACCGACCGGATTGGCGATCACCGGCAGCCCGGCGGCCATGTACTGCAGCACTTTCACGCCACACTTGCCGCGACTCCAGTCGTCGTCGGGCATCACTGCGATGCCGATGTCTGCTGCCGCGATCTCGGCGGCCTCCCACTCCGCGGACCAGGCGACCGCATCCACCGGTAGCGGATCGAAGCGGGCGAAGCGATCGCAGATCAGCTTGAGCCGCACGCCTGGAAATGTCTCGCCGATAGCCGCAAGCGTCGGCCGCATCGCTTCGAGGCTCTTGAGCGTGCTCGACGAACCCACCCACACCAGCACCGGCGGGCGATCGGATTTCGCGGTGGGCGCGTAGCTGCCAATGTCCACGCAGGACGGCACGACCGCGACGCGATCCGGCGTTGTGTGCCGTGCTGCGGCGGCTGCGAGAAAATCATTCCCCGCGACGATCTGATCCGCAGACCGCACGACGTTGGCGAAACGCCGCTGCCGCTTCTGGCTGACGCCGCGGGTGGAATACGAGTCACGCAGCCAGATCGCGTCGTCGAAATCGAAAACGATTTCTCGGGCATGCTTGCGGAGTGTGCGGAGTTCAAAACTCGAGAGCAGCGTCCGCTGCAGAATCACGGCGTCGTAGCGGTGCAGGCTCTGGTACTGCCAGAGTCGGGCGAGCAGGGTTCGCTCGAAGGGGACGATCTCGAGCCCGAGCGCAGCCGCGTAGGGAGCGAGCCGGTAGCGGACGCAGACGTGATCCACGCTCTCGACGAGTGCCACTGAGTTCAATCCGCCTCCGTGCCGATGTCAGCGTCGGTTCTGCTTGGCGATGGCGCGGTCCATGTCGCGCTTCGCCTCTTTGGCTTTGGTGCTCTCGCGCTTGTCGTACGCCACCTTCCCGCGGCCCACGGCGATCTCCACCTTCGCCTTGCCCTTGCGAAAATACAACCGCGTCGGCACCAGCGTGAAGCCCTTTTCGCTCGCTTTCCCGGCGAACTTGGCAATCTCCCGCTTG
Organism: Limnoglobus sp.; assembly: GCA_041736785.1. Lineage (GTDB taxonomy): Bacteria > Planctomycetota > Planctomycetia > Gemmatales > Gemmataceae > JBGSSZ01. The sequence continues at coordinate 2,461 of JBGSSZ010000212.1, read as the reverse complement.
TGCAGCAGCAGCTTGCGGCTCCGCTTCGGCTCGTGGTTCTGCCGGTTGCCGTAGGTGTACTGCGGGATCTCCGCGCCGTGCAGCCAGAGTTCGCCATCGTCCACGCGGGCGTAGGCGTCCTCAAGGTTGGCGTGGCCGGCCCGCAGGCTCTTGACCTCGGTGCCGACGAGCACGACGCCGCATTCGAGCGTATCGTGTATCTCATAGTCGTGCGACGCCCGGCGATTGCGACAAATCGTCTCAATCCCTTCCGCGGCGTCGAGCGTTTTCTGTTTGGCCATGATGCTCCGCCTGATGCTAACACAGGCCCTAGTCTACTGCGAAGGTCAATTGCCATGCCGCGATTTGTGATCCTGCACCACGATTGGCCCGCTCCGCATTACGATTTGATGCTCGAATCTGGGGGCGTGCTCAGGACCTGGCGGCTGGCCGATCCCTACGGCAGCGACGCCGAGCCGATTGGCGATCACCGCCTTGAGTATCTCGACTACGAAGGCCCCGTCAGCGGCGACCGCGGACACGTGCAGCGCTGGGACCACGGCACCTTCGAACTGCACTTCGACACAGAGAACGGCTTCTCTGCGACTTTCCACGGAGAGAAGCTCATCGGCGATTTCGCCCTGATGCGAGTGCCACGCGGCTGGACGTTCGGCGAAGTCTAGCGCGAGCGGATCACTTTCGCTGGCACGCCGGCTGCGATGACGTTGCCTGGCAGCGGCTTGGTTACCACCGAACCGGCTCCGACGATCGTGCCGGGTCCGACGTCCGCCATCACCACGGCCGCGCTGCCGATCCAAGCTCCGGCTCCGATGGTCACCATCTGCCGCTCGCCCCCCTGATCTTTGATTGGCGTGTCGGGGTCGTCGAAAAAGTGCGTCTGCCCGCCGCTCGGAATGTGGACACCCGCTGCGAGGAGTACGTCTTTCTGCAGATGCACGAGCCCGAGATGGCAGCGCGGGCCGACGTAAACATTTTCGTCGATGACCGCCCCGCACTGGGAAAAGAGCGTGCCGAAGCTGATCTCCGCGCTGGCGTGGCACCTGGCGAGCACGCAGCCCAGAAACGCCCGCCGCAGGAACATTCCCGGCATGCCGGGCAAAAGTGCCAGCGTCTGCGATGCGCCTTCGAGCGCGCGATTCCGCCCGATCAACGCCGAGGAAATGTGATGGATTACGAGCAGCGGCACGACAGCGATCAGCGCGACGACATGGATGACCGCTTTCATAGCATCACGCAACGAGGCACGACCGTGAGGGAGTGATCGACGATGATTGAATCTCGCGAATGATATACGATGGTCGACCTTTCACTTCCAGCATGATCCGTCGCAGGTACTCGCCAAGTATTCCAAGTGCCATGAACTGCACGCCCGACGCGCCAGCAATCGCTGCCGCGAGGGCCAGCGTCGCGGAATCATTCACACCAGCAGCGATCCCGAGTCCGGCCGCGGTGAGCAGCATCATGACGCCGGCCACGCTGATGAGCCTGAGCGGAAAGCGGCTGAAATTGAACAGGCCATCCACCGCCAGTGCGACGAGCTTGCGGAGCGTGTATTTGGGCGTGCCCGCGGCCCGGCGGTCGCGCTCGTATTCCAGGCCGACCTGCCGGAACCCGACAAATCGCCGCAGCCCGCGCACGAACCGCACCCGCTCGGGTAACCGGTTCAACGCGTCCACCGCTTTGCGGTCGAGCAGGCAGAAATCACCCGCGTCGAGCGGCAAATCAAGATCGCCCACGGCTCGCATCAGCCGGTAAAACGCGAAGTAACCGAGGCGTTTGAAAGCATTTTCTTTGCGCTTGCGGCGGACCGCGTAGATGACATCGTGCCCTTCACGCCAGCGGGCGATAAATTGCGGCAGCGTCTCGGGCGGGTCCTGCAGGTCGCCATCCATCACGATCACGGCGTCGCCGCGAGCGTGCTCGAGCCCGGCACTGACCGCGGCCTGATGGCCGAAATTCCGCGAGAAGTGGATCGCGGTCACACGCCGGTCTTTCGCCGCAAGCGTGGCGAGCATCCGTGCCGTGGCGTCGCGCGAGCCATCATCCACGAACACAAGCTCATACTCGAACATCGTCTCTGCGAGCGTCGCGGTGAGCCGTCGATAGAGCTCCGAGAGATTCGCCTGCTCGTCGAAGAGCGGCACGACGACGGAGACCACCACGCCGAGGCGAGGCGGGGCAAGGCGGACCGGTGCGGCATCCGTGCGGAGCATCCCGCGAGTGTAATCCGAGGCCACCGAGTCACACCAGACCGGTTTGCGGCGGGTACATTGTCAGGGTACCATCGCTGGATTCACTTTGCTCTCAGACCTGCCCGCACTGATCCTCGCTCCGATGGAAGGGGTCACCGATGCGCCGATGCGGGCGCTCTTCGGCACGACCGGTGCCTTCACATTCGCGGTCTCCGAATTCCTGCGGATCAGCCAAACCGTCGCGTCGCGCACGCTGCTGCAGCGGCATG
>JBGSSZ010000673.1:0-2872 GCA_041736785.1 Limnoglobus sp. | reverse complement strand
CCGCCGCACGCGGGGTGCCTGCGTGCTCGGCTCGGTGAAGATCACATTTTTTGGCTCGATGCGTGCCGCAGCCGGTGCGTTCGCACGCGTGACCACACTCGCGGGCGGTGCGTCCTTGGCCGTGCAGCCCGCCAGCAGGATCATGACGAAAAGGCGCTTCATGGTACAATCACCTCGTTCCCATTTCATTTCAGGAGTTTGCCATGATTCGTCGAGTGTTCCTGAGTCTGGCCCTGATGGTCGTTGCCGGGAGCGTCGCGAGTGCGGCGGAGAAGTACGCCTTCGAGATTTATGCTGACAAGGCCGAGAAGACCCGCTGGCGGCTCAAAGACGGCGACGGCAATATCGTCGTCACGAGCCAGGGCTACAGCAAGAAAGCCGACGCCGCCAGGATGGTGGACAATCTCAAAGGCGACATCAGCAAGTACAAATTCGAGTACAGTGAGGACGCCAAGAAAGAGACCCGCTTCAACATCATGGCTAGGAACGGCCAAGTGGTCGGCTCGTCGAGCAAAGGCTACGCTACCAAGGCCGACGCGGAGGCGGTCGTGAAGGGCATCCAAGCAGGCACCAAGTCCGCCACCGTGACCGATGAGACGAAGAAGTAAACCCGATGAAACTCACCGACGACTACACCGCCGCCTTCGCGAAGTCGAAGGAACTCTTCGCGAAGGCCCGCACGCTGTTTCCCACGGGCGTGACGCACGACGCGCGGATGATGGAGCCGTTCCCGCCGTATGTGTCGCATGCGAAGGGGGCGGTGAAGTGGTCGGTGGAGGGCCATGAACTGATCGACTATTTTGTCGGTCACGGCTCGCTGCTGCTGGGGCATTCACCGGAGGCAGTTGTCGCCGCGGTGCAGGAGCAGATGGCGAAGGGGACACACTTCGGTGCGTGCCACGAATTCGAGATCGAATGGGCTTCGCTGATCCGCAAGCTCATGCCGACCGCAGAGCGAGTGCGGTTCACTGGCAGCGGCACAGAGGCCACACTGATGGCCCTGCGGCTGTCGCGGATCTTCACCGGCAAACCAAAGACGCTGAAGTTTCTCGGACACTTCCACGGCTGGCACGATGCTGTGACGATCGGTGCCGACCCGCCTTATGAAACACTCACCGTGCCGGGCGTAAGTGACGGCGTCGCCGCTGGCACGGTCGCCATTCCGCCGAACGATCTCAATCGCGTCGAAGACGCGCTCAAGAGTGATCCGCAGATTGGCTGCGTGATTCTGGAGCCGACAGGCGGTCACTGGGGAGCCGTGCCGATCCGTGGTGGGTTCCTCCGCGGGCTCCGCGAACTCTGCACCCGTCTCGATCGACTGCTGATTTTCGATGAAGTGATCACCGGCTTCCGCGTGGCACCGGGCGGTGCTCAGGAAGCCTACGGCGTGCAGCCCGACCTGACTTCGCTCGCCAAGATCCTTGCCGGTGGTCTGCCTGGCGGCTGCCTGATCGGGCGGGCCGACGTGCTCGACTCCATCGAGCCGCGGCCCGGCAAGCCGAAGATGAAACACCCCGGCACCTACAACGCCAATCCCCTCAGCGCAGCCGCAGGCATCGTCATGCTGCAGCAGGTGCTGACCGGCGAACCGAACCGCGCTGTCAACCGAGCCGGCCGCGATCTGCGGAACCAGCTCAACGCTCTCTTCGCCAGTCAGAATTGGCCGTGGGTCGCGTATGGCGACTTCAGTATGGTCCGCGTCGTGCCGGGCTATGAAGGCCCACGCCCTGCTCCTGCGACGGCCGACAACGATGGCACCATCCCGTATGAGGGCGATCTTCAGAAGCTCGACGGCCCGAAGAACGCCGCCATGAGCCACACGCTGCGGCAAGCCATGCTGCTGAATGGAGTCGACTGGTGGGGCTTCGGCGGCATGACTTCCAGTGCTCACACGCCCGAGATAGTCAATCGCACCGTCGAAGCATTTGCCAAAGCCATTCCGATGCTGACGGCGGCGAAATAATATATGATGTGAACACTCTCCCCGCCCAATGCCTACTATTATGGCAGACGAAATCACCTCCCTACTACGTCCGCAACTGCTCGGCCGCATGACGCAGAGGGCCGTGGTCGAAGCACTCAAGGCGCATGGCCCGATGTCGCGTGCCGACGTCGCCCGGACGACCGGGATCAGCCCGACGACAGTCTCGTCAGCCGTGGTGCAGGTTCTGCAAGCGGGCTTCATCGAAGAGACCGACGCGGAAATCACCGGGCCGGGCCGACCGGGAAAGATCCTGCGACTGGCCCGCGACACCGTGCAGGTATTCGGCGCGTCAATCGAGCCGGAGTGGTGTGAACTGGTGGTCGGCGGGCTCGACGGCACACCGGTCGCAAGGAAATCGACGCGCTTCCCCACACCCAATACCTACGGTCGACTGCTTGTGGAGATCGAGAAGCACGCCCGCAAGTGGCTCGACACGCCAAACGTTCGCACGCTGGGACTCGGCGTCAGCCTGCCAGGCCTGATCGATCCCAAAGATGAAGTGGCGGCGTTTTCGCCAAACTTCCACCAGACCGATGGCCAGCGCCCCGGTCGCGACCTCGCCGAGCGGTTCAAAGTTCCCACGATCCTGATTCAGGAGAGCGACGCGCTCTGTCTCGCGGAGAGCCGTGCGCACGGCGCGGGGGATCTTTGCATCATCGACTACACTGGCGGGCTTGGCGCGGGGGGCATCGCCAGTGGTCGGCTGCTGAACCGCCACCTCGGGCTGCCCACCGAACTCGGTCACCTCACGGCGGTGCCCGGTGGCTGGCCCTGCGGCTGCGGGAATCTCGGCTGCCTCGAGACCGTCGCCACCGACACGGCCTTCGCCCGGCTCATCTCCGAGAAGATGGGCCGCCCACTGAGCGTGGACGAAGCGTTCGACGCGGT
>JBGSSZ010000612.1:0-3833 GCA_041736785.1 Limnoglobus sp. | reverse complement strand
CCCGAGATCGAACTCCGCACCGCCCGTCCAACGATGGGGGTAAGGGGGCTGTTTCGCATCCGGACCATCCCACCACGCCACAACCGTCCGACAGCTACAATCACGCGGAGAAGAAAGGCCCGTGAAAAATGCGGGCTAGACGCTCAGACCGCAGAATCGTTAGGTTGCGAATCCTCCAGCTTGGGCGTCCAAACCTGGACCTCGCAACCTGCCCCGGAATTCACTCCATGACCCCGTTTCTCAATGGTGTGGCGAAGGCGATGACCTCCGCGTTCGCGCCGAAAGGCCCGATCCTCGAAATCGGTTCCTATCAGGTGGATGGCCAGTCCGAACTGATCAATCTCCGCGGTCAATTCCCCGGCAGCGACTATACCGGTATCGACATTCGACAGGGCCCCGGCGTGGATCGCGTCGCCAGCGTGGAGAAGTTGCCGTTTGCCGACGCCAGCTTCGGCTGCGTCCTCGCGTTCAACACCTTCGAACACGTGCAGCGGTTCTGGCTCGGCTTCGAGGAGGTCTTCCGCGTTCTCAAGCCCGACGGGGTGCTCCTCATGAGCGTGCCGTTTCACTTCCGCATTCACCATCACCCGAGCGACTACTGGCGGTTCACCCCGGAAGCGCTCGACGTGCTCCTCGAACGCTACGCCATGCGGTTGGTCGGCTGGCACGGTCCCGACAAACGGCCCGCCAACGTCTGGGCTGCAGCGTTTCGCGAACGAGCCACTCCACCGACCGACGTGCAATTGGCAGCGTATCGCCAGACGCTGACGCAGCACGTCAAAAGTCTGCCCGCGAAGCCCTTCGACAGAATACGCTACGGTTTTGGCAAGCTCCTCTTCGGCAAGCGGCCCTTCGCCACTTACCTCGATCAGAACGCCTGGGGATCGCGACTCAGCCAGGCGGCGTGACCGATTTCCGCTCCAGCCCGACTACGTTTCGCAGGCCGATGTAGACGATCATCGCCATCGAGCGTATGGCTTCCTTGGCGTTCACCTTGCTCGATCCGGCGCGGCGGTTGGCGAATATAATCGGGTGCTCGCCCATCACCGCGCCCGCCTTGTGGCAGCGGAAGAGCACCTCCTGCTGAAATGAATAACCCCGACTGCGGATCTGATCCAGCCGCGTTTTCCGCAGCAGGCTGACGCGATAGCAGCGGAACGCACCGCTCGCGTCTTTGACCGGCATTCGCATCAGCAACCGCACGACCACGTTCACACCCTGACTCATCATCCGCCGCTGAAAAGGCCAGTGTTCGGTCCCGCCTCCCTCGACATACCGCGAGCCGATCATGATATCGCGACCGTCCATGCCGGCATGCAACGCAGGAAGATACTGCGGCGAGTGCGAGAAATCGGCGTCCATATTCTGCATCAGTTCGTAGTCGTGCTCCATGGCGTAGTTCATGGCGGCGAGCAGGGCTGTGCCGAGGCCGAGCTTGCCGGGCCGGTGCAACACCTTCACTCGAGGATCGCTGGCACTGAGTTCATCCGCGACTTTGCCGGTGCCGTCGGGGGAGTTGTCGTCGATCACCAGCACATCCGCGTGCGGAGCGATGGCGTGGATCTCCTCGATGAGCTTGGGCAGGTTCTCACGTTCGTTGTAAGTCGCCAGCGAAACCAGCAGACGGGGCGGAGGCATTGGCACATCCCAGCACAGTGAACCCGCGGCGTCAAGCCGCGACGCGAGTGGCGGATATACTAAAGAAAGCCGGTTTTATTGTCATTACCATTGTCGAGGCTCGCATGGCGGACGCGATTCCCATTACCTGCGCGAAATGCAACAAAGCGATGACCGTGCCTGCGAAGCTCGCTGGTAAAAAGGTCAAGTGCAAAGGCTGCGACGCAATAGTCGCCGTGCCGGGCGCGAAGGAGACGTTCAAGTTCGCGGACGACGAGCCCGCAGCGCGCAGCACGAAGCCGGTGAAGAAAGCGAAAGCTGTCGCCACACCCGCACCGGCGAGCCCGCCACCTGTCGATGACGAAGACGAAAACAATCCCAATCCCTATGGCGCGATTGAAGACAATTCGCACATTCCGCGTTGCGCCTTCTGTGCCCAGGAGATGGACCCGCCTGATGCCCGCATCTGCAAAGGCTGCGGCTACGACATGCAAGAGCGCCGCCGGCACGAGAGCAAAGCCGTCTACGAAAACAGCATCGGCGATTACCTGACCCACCACGGCACGACCATCGGTGCCGCACTCTTTATCATCGCCCTCATCGTCATCGATGTCATCTTTTTCATGAACATGGCCGACTGGTTTGAAGGAAGCTGGATGGTGCAGGAGGACAAGGATCAAGTCACGGGCAAGCCGAAGTACTGGATCCCGCCGGGGCTCGTTCTGACTTGGGCGACGATCATGTTCCTCGGCATGGGCTGGTACGCACTGCGATACATCATCCGCAAACTGAAGGACTTCCATCCGCGCGAGACGCTCACCGCGGAGTGACTCTTCACTCCCTCACGGTCGTGCCTCGTGACTTGACTCGATTCCTGTGGCGGGTTAGTCTGCGGCCTCGTCACAGGGATGTGCCAAATGTTTCGTGCGCTTGTCTTGCTGATTCTCCTGGCTCCGTGCGGCGTGGCTGCCGAATCCAATCTCGTTCAGCAGGCCGTTGCAGAATTTCAGCAGGCGAAGTACGCCGAGGCCGCCGCACTTTTCGCGAAAGCGGCGGAATGTGGCGAACTCACAGCCGAGCAACAGACCGCGTGGGCTTACTGCCGTCTGCGTCAAGCCGCGGAAACCTGGAACGCATCCCGGGGTGACGCGGCCGTCGGACAGCGTGTCGTCGCGGAAGCCACCAACGCACTGGCACTTGTCCCCACGCACGCAGAGCTTCAGAAATTCGGTCGCGAGGTGATCGTCGCCGCGGGCGGTCAACCGCCAGCACCGGTGGCCCCAAAAGCGGCGGCGTCACCGAAAGCCACTGCCGCGGGCTGGTATTCGCTCGAAACGGCCAACTTCCGCATCCGCTACCCGGCTGCGGCAAAGTCATTGGCCGAATCATTGGCCGTCAAGGCCGAGGAGCAGCGAGCGGCAATCTTCGCACGCTGGAGTGGCCCCGCCGGCAGCAACTGGACTGCCCACTGCGAGATCGTCGTCCATGCTTCCGCGGCTGACTTCGCACATGCGACCAGTCAACCCGCTGCCGCCACCGGGCACGCTCTTGTACAGTTGGAGAGTGGTAAACCCGCAGTGCGGCGGATCGACCTGCGCCACGATGACGAGACTGCTGCGATCGATGCGCTGCCGCGGGAATTGACGCATGTGGTGCTCGCCGATCTTTTCCCGACGACCCCACCACCGCGCTGGGCCGCTGATGGCATGAGTGTGTTGGCAATGTCCCCGGCAATGGTGGAGCGTTACCTGAAGACCGCCGCCACGCGGGCCGCCAAGAGCGAACTGCTGCCGGTACAGACGCTGATGACCGCCACGACGATCACGGATGTAACGGGCCATGCGGTCGCGAGTACGGCACTCGTTGACTACATCGTGCGACTGAAAGGCGAGCGCTCGCTGACGCTGTTTCTGCGGGACATTCAGCGATATGGCCTGGAGAAGAGCGTGGAACGCCAACTGGGTGCGGGCAGTCTCAAAGCACTCGACGCTGAGTTGAACAAAGATCTGGCACGATAATCTGAATTCACCCCACTGGTCGGGGTGTTTCCGCGTAGAACTACACTTCTGATATTTTTTCTGGGTCATCCGAGAAGCACGTACTTGGCCAGGTGGATTGAGTAGATGCGGAGGTGGAAGAACTCTTCATCGCGGTATCCGTAGGCTTGGCGTTGCAGGGTTTTGATTTTGTTGTTGACGCCTTCCAGCGGGCCGGTC
>JBGSSZ010000568.1:0-1816 GCA_041736785.1 Limnoglobus sp. | reverse complement strand
GCCGCGTTGCGCGGTCGGGCGTGATCACCCACTCCAACCTTCGAGGAGCCTCAAATGACACGCCACCCGATAGCCATCGCCGCGCTGCTTACGTTGGCCGCGACCGCCAGCCACGCGCAGGGCATCCCCGTCATTGATGTCGCGAATCTGGTGCAGACCGTCCAGCAGGTCGTCAACGACCTCACCAAGATCAACAACCAGATTCAGCAGATTACCCAACTGCAGGCGCAGATCACCAGCATGAACGGCATGCGCATGCTCGGCACGGTGGCAAACAACCCGATGCTGCGCAACTACGTGCCGGCCAATGCCTACACCGTCGTCAACGCCATCACCAGCTCGGGATATGGTGGCCTGAACGCCACGGCCAAGGGGCTTCGCGATGCCGGCATGGTCTACAACTGCCTCGACCTCGGCGGCGGCGCACGCACTGCCTGCCAGGCGGCACTCGCCCAGCCGTACCAGAACAAGGGCTTGCTCCAGGACGCGATGACTGCGGCGTCCGGCCGCTTGGCGCAGATCAGCGCACTCATGGGCCAGATCGACGCGACCACCGACCAGAAGGCGGTGCAGGAAATCCAGGCCCGCATCGGCGCCGAAAACGCCCTGCTCGCGCACGAGGCATCACAGGTGCAGATGCTGCAGGGCATGGCCGACAGCGAGGAGCGCATCGCCCGCTCCCGCGACCGCGAACGACAGTACGAGATGCTGAACCGCACCGGCAAGATCGCCGACTTCCTGCCTTGAGCGAGGTCGACCATGAGTGCCGTCCTCAACGCAGGCATGCCGCCTGCCGCCACTGACTCCCGCAGCGCCGCTGATAGCCGGTCTGCGTTCGACGCCAACCGCGCATGGGAGCTTGATCGGGCCCTGATGCTGGAGAAGTCCGAGCGCCGAGGCTGGATGGTCGGTGGTGTGGGTGTCGTTCTCGCCGTCCTCGGCGTATTGGCGGTGTTCGCACAGGGCCCGCTGCGCCAGGTGGTCGGCGTGCCGATCGTGGTGGACAGGACGACGGGCGAGACCACGATCCAGCAGCGCCTGAGCGTGGAGTCTGTGCCGCCACAGGAAGCGCTCGACAAGCACAACCTGGCAGTCTTTGTTCGCGCCCGCGAGGGCTATAGCTGGTGGTGGCTGCAACGCGACTTCGAGCAGGTGGCGCGGACGGCGGTGCCGGCCGTCTTTGCCGACTACAACCGACTGTTCGAGGGTGACGCTGCGGTACAGAAGAAGCTGGCGGGCACCGAGGAATGGCGCATCAACGTCGTCGGCGTGCGGCTCTCGCCCGCCGGCCGCCGCGGAAACAAAGGGGACGCGACCGTCACCTACGACAAGGTCACCCGGCAGACCGAGCGCAACCTGCCTGAGGTGACGACGCGGCATGTCGCCAGCGTGGTGTACGTATACCAGCCGAAGGTGCTCGCGAAGGAAAAGGACCGACTGGAGAACCCGTTCGGCTTCGTCGTCACCGCTTACCGGTCCGACCCCGAGATCAACACACCGTCGGCAAGCCCGGCAGTGGCAACCAGCAAGCCGTGAGGTCGCCATGCCCAAGATGCCGCTCACGGGTTTGCCCACTTCGGCCGCCGCATGGCTGCTTGCCTGCATTTGCGCCAGTACGGCGCATGCCGAGTCGCCCGACCCGAGGCTGAAAGAGGTTTGGTACGACCCGCAGGCGGTGGTCACCGTCCCCGTCAAACGCGGCATCGTCACCCACGTGGTGCTCGACCCCGGTGAAGCGATCACCGATGTCGGTTCCGGTCTCGGCGCCGATTGCAGCAAGCCTGACGCGAGCTGGTGCATCGCCGCCCAACCGGGC
>JBGSSZ010000554.1:0-9805 GCA_041736785.1 Limnoglobus sp. | reverse complement strand
GGTCCAGGAATTCGATGATGTTCCGCGAACACTCTGGCATGGCCCGGCGACTCCTGTCGTGTGGCGAACGTGCTGGTGAATCAACACTTCTACCACCGCAAAGCCGCCGAGCCTTCAACTCAGTGAGAAATACGGGCTAGGAGTCGATGGCGACGTCACCGAACAGCTTGATCCGCCGCATCTGCCGGCGGGAATCTTCGTCTTTCAGGTCGTAATAATACAAGACCATCTTGGAATCCTTGTGGCCCAGCCACTTCATCACCGTGGGCATCGGCACTCCGGTGTTGGCGCACATCGAACAAAAAAAGTGCCGGAACGAGTGCAGCCGGCCGTGGGCAAAGCCGGTGTCGCCCTCAGGCGTTGGGAATTGCTTTGCCAGCGCGACCAGCACGACATCGGTCAGATTGTCGCGAACCGTATCGTCCTTGAGTCGTCCGCCGCGAGGGCCGTGGAAGACAAAGCCGTCCTTGTGTCGTGGTGCCGCCAGGAGCCGCGGGAGCCACTCCTCGTTGATCGGGAAAATCCGCTCCCGTCCTGTCTTCAGACGGCGGACCTGCCGTCCAACAAAACGGCGGCTTGACGTACGTTCGTCGATCAGGCGAATCATGCCATCATTGAGGCAGAGGTTGCTCCAGCGGAGATCGATCGCTTCGCCGATCCGCATTCCGGTATAGGCGAGGCAGGCACACACATCGCCGACCCAGCCGAGATCGGGCATTGCCTGGCAACAATTTAATATGGCGATCACTTCCTCCTTTCGCCAGCAATATGTGGATGTCCCTTCCGGCTTCAGCATCCGCAACACGAAATTGCATTCCGGCGGCAGGAACTTCTCCTCGCAGAGATAGTTGATCGCCGACTTGACGGCAGTCGCGTGCTTGCGCTGAGTGCCAAAGGCTTTGCCCTTCTTCTCCAAGCTGGTGAGAAAACCCTCGATGTGTTGCTTGCGGACGCGATTCCAAGTCAACACGCGGATGCTCTGGAGGTAATCGATAAACTGATCGATGCTATTGCCATAGCTGCTCTGCGTTGTCTTCTCCGTGCCGCCTGCACTCTTGGCCAGACTGTAATGTTTCTCGTAAATCTGCTTTCCTTCTTCGAGTGTCAGCACTTTATCATCGGCGGATTTCAGTTCGTCAGCCTCGGCGAGTCCGAACTCCACCGCCTTGGTGACATCGAGTCGCTGGAGAGCTTTTATCGCCTGAACACGCTCGATGGTGGCGAGCGAGTGGCGGCCAACATTGATCTTGTTGGAGCGGCCGTCGGCCCACCAGACGCCGTTTCGTTTTGTCAGGACCCAGGAAAAATAGGCCCCGGCGTAGCGTTCGTTCTGCAACCGTCTTGCCATGCAGGACCTCCTATGTAAAGCTGCGCGCGAGCACTCGTCCAGCGACAGATCTCGGAACTGCGCCGGCCAAGATTCGACGATGTGCGAAATTGGGGTGCATCATCGGGGCCTCAGCCAACGAGGCTTCGGTCCCGGGAGCGATCTCTTCGCTCCCTCGGGCTTTGTTTGGGGCGGCTGGGTTTCTGTTGACGGCTTGATGCCGCTCAGAGTGGCCAGAGCAGAGACCGGAATGGCGATCCGGTGACGTTTTCCACCAGGCTGACCGTAGGGGATCAGGCCTTGCTTGAGGTAGCGGTGGATTGTGGCTTTTGAGTAGCCGCTTCGTTTGATGAAGTCCTTCACCGAAAGAAAATCGAGATCGTCCAAATTGTGTCACCGTAGGAGGTAACGATCTGCGTCAACTGTTGACGAGATCGTGACGCTGCTCTAGGCGCGACGGAATTGAGAAGCGAAAGTTCTTTGTGTCCCAATAAGCTGGAACCAGGGAACTTTAGACTTCGATTCACTCCAAGGGAAGTCGACCGGCTATCGGAATCTTCGGCCTCGTTTTGAAGCCACGATACTCATTGCGGTATTGCAAGCATCGCAATGCAAAAAACACTCTTGTACGATTGCCACCAGCTTGACGGTAGATCTCCTCAGCCCCCACATTGATGCCATTGGGGGTGCTCAACAGCACAATACGTAGTTTGTTCATGACAATCGTAGTCGCTTCATCTGGATGCATCCATCGATCTGATAACCAGTCCTCGTAGTTATTTGGTCTGCTTGGGCTCGGAGATACTATTGTCCTTTCACCAGGCAGTTCATCGAGCCTCAATGGCACAAGGTCATCTCGACCCATAGCTTCTAAGACGTCACGTACCTCATGAATCCAACCTATGATGGCCTCTGCACCATTCAAAAACTGAAGCAAGTAATCATCAAAATAGGTGGCATTTTCTTGGCACTCGCAAATCCATCTTTCAACGACCGGTTCCGAATTAGATAGTTTTACTTCATCAATCGTGTCCACCCACTGGGTCATCAGGACGGTATTATGATTCCAACAATAATAGAAATCATCTGGCAATGAACGTGCACAATTGAGAAAAAGCAACAGTTCTTCTTCATCGAGCACGAACCTTGGGCTGCAAAGACTGAGAGAACTCATAATAGCGTCATAGAGTTTTCCTGGAAAATGCTTTTCCAGATGGTCTTTCCCGTCAAACTCGATTGCGGCGATATCTCTTGGCAGTCCCATTGGGTAGCGCTGAAGAAATGCATAATTGCAGCAAAGCAATCTGCATAGTTCCTGGTCAAAGATATTCAATTTGTTGGCCGTTTTCATGTGGCCATTATAGGCTCCAATGAAAGTTTACGGAACTTCGGGCTCGTTATTCTTGTAGCCTGGAGAGGATTCCCACGCGATTGCGATAGCCTGTTGAAGTTCATCGGCTCAGTTTTGAAGGTTCCGGTAGCGAATCACTTGTCACATTTGCAGTCGCGTTCATCTTCTGCCATCGGTCAGCGATCAGGCGCCCAATTAGACGCATAAAAGCCTCGACTTCTGGTGGTGTGGGGCATGAAGCCCTTTTCGGCTTTTCCTTGTCCTCAAAAGACTGACGAAAAAGATCAGCAATAGTATAACTCCTGATAGCTTTGGAACATGACATTCCAAAGGGCATGATAGCACAAGTTAGGTTAGCGCGGCGTTTTACAATGACCTTGCCCCCAGCGATCAGAACCAGAATTGTGTCAGGCCGAGGTTCTGATGGCCGAGAGCCATCCGATCGGCCAGAACAGCAAGGCTTAGCAGACGGGTTGCAGCGATGGCGATTTCCTCGATGGCAACCACCGTGCAGAGGCTTGATCCATCCGGCGCGATGCCACCCGACTCCCCAACAACACTGACCGCATACAGCGCTATTAGTGCCACCAGGATGGGAGGGATCACCGAATGAATCTCGCAGCAGTTCGTGCTTCCCTTTATTTCTGGGCATTCACCCGTGCGGTCAAGGACACCGATGGCGGCGGCATCGAAACTTACGACTTCCCAGCGCTTTGAGTGGGCCGCCTAGACCGGCCGCTGAGGTGGTTTCCAGCAGATTCGACAGCGATCACAGGTTATTGGCTCCTCCCGTGGAAAACCGTCTTCGGCACGGCAAACCGGGGCGTTGTTAACCATCGCCAGGGGATGTCGTCGCAGGGACTGCACACGAAACACCAAATCAACATCACCGGGTGGGCTGTCATCTTCAGCGGTCATCAACCAAGCTAACCGCACCTCTGCTGGAACGACGTCCGGCACGCTGGTGTCGGCATCGAGCGAGTACCAGACCTGGCAATTCGGCTCCACGGCCATGGCATCGAGGACTTCGCGTACCGATGGTACTCGTTAGGCTCGGGTGTAGGTGAAGAACTTCACGCGCGGTGACCGCCGGATGATCTTCTGCCACTTGCGAGCGTACTGTGCCGAGTAAAATTCGCCACCGGTGTGAACGCGAACAACTCGACAGTGATGGGCGATGAGAAACGCCCACACACGGCGGGCGAAGTCACGACGACGAGTGAGCCGCAAGTTCGCTTCGTAGTGAGCCTTGGCCTTGAGACGGTATTGCTCGGTACGAACGGCGTAGCAATGCCGGCGGCAGGTCGGCGTCATACCTACACAAACCTCGGCTCGGCCTGTTGATCGCGTTTTAGAACGGGCCATTTTCGCAGGTTGGGGGCGGGCCGGATGGGGTTGCCGGGCGGAGTGAACGGGCAGGCCCGGTTGAGCCGCCAAGGTCGGCGATTTCCGCGTGCGGGGCTGCAGGCTCGTCTTCTCGTCCACGCACAGAACGACCTCGTCGTCCTTGAGTTTCCGGGTGTACAGCGAACAGATGTTCTTCACGCGCCGACAGAACTCCGCGTCGCGCGGCACCTTCGGCGACAGCCACAGGTGCTTACGCCACGGCTTGAGCTTGTGATTCGCCAGCATGCGCTGCACCGTCTGCGGCGAGATCGTCTCCACCACCTCGTCGGTCACCAGTTGACGGGCCAACTCGGCACAGTCCCAGTGCGACAGCGAACGTCCCAGGTCATCGGGCCGCTCGCAGGCGATCTTGACCAGATGCATCGCGACTTCGGGGGGAAAAGACGGGCGGTCGGCCCGTGCGTTTCTCAACGGAGAGCCCGGCGATGCCCTGTTCGCGAAAGCGGTCCATCCACTTGTGCAGGTGCCGTCGTTGCATCGCCACCAGTCGCCCCACAGCCGAAATCGAGTGGCCCTGGGAAAGGAGCAGGATGGCCCGGGCGCGTCGGGCCAAGCCGGCCGCGAGCGTCGTACGCCGCAGCAAGGATTCGAGTTTCTGACGTTGAGCCGTCGTCAGGAAAACGGTTCGCCGCTTCGTGGACGTTGCCATGGATCATCCTTGATCGAGGAACGCGTCGAGATCGATAGACTGTACCATGTTCCCCTACTTGTGGGGAGATGTACTTAGCAATCCGAATCCCCAAATCAAATCCGCACCGAGCTTCGAATTCCCGGGCGTCAACACATAATCTCCTGTGAAAAAGGAAACCGCCGGGGGTTGAGCCCGGCGGTTGGCTGACTTCTTTTGGTGCGGGTCGGTCAGGAGACCGACCCGGCGACGGAAAGCTCCGCCGCGAGCAAGTTGAGGGTTTGATCGGTGGTGACGGGCTGGCCACGGAGCCAGCGTGCGAACTGGGCGAGCATGAATCCCGCGGCGATACTGGCAGCGTAGATCGTCATCTTGGCGGTGCAGCTTCCGGCGTAGGCCTCGCCGGCGCTGAAGAGTGTCGCGGCGTAGGTCTCATCGTGCAGGGGACGATCGCTGGCAAGCACGCGGATCACTTCGGCCGCAACCCGTCCGTCTGTCAGGAACGCGGCCCGATCCTTGATCGCCTCCCAGATTAACTGCCGAGTTTCGATGCTGTCGACACAGACGAAGACAGCGTAGGTCTTCCCCGCCGTCCACCCCTTGGCTTCACTCTTGCGGAAACGTTCGGGGATGGCGTGCAGTTCCATCTGAGGGAACTGCTGGTGGGCGACGTTCGCGACGGCGTGGACCTTTCGGTCGCCAAGGTCAGTCTCCCAGAATCCCTGGGAGGTCAGGTTTTCAACGCTGACAACGTCGTCGTCGTAGAGCGTCATGGTTGGCACCCCCCATGGCCGCCAGTTGCAGAGCAACCTGGCGCCCGACGGCACCGACGTCGATGACGACGGCGTGGATCGCAGACAGAGGTTCGGGCGGAACCAGGTCCCGCTGGCGCAGATCGCGGTCGGGGAGATGCTTATTGGCGTCTGGCATAGTTCTCACTCACCAGGAAAGGGTCATGCCAGAGCCACGAGTCGAGGTTCTGGGCGAACGGGCTGGTGTGTGGAATCGAGCGGAGCAGGTCGTCGCGCAACATGCTCACATGCTCGACCTCATGCAGGTACTCCGTCTGCCAGAGGTCGGCTGCGGTCTGAGTCGGCAAGCAAATGAGGCCCTTCCAATAGTCGCTCGTGGCCATTGCGGCGTTCGCCTCGGCTCCACATGGCTTACCGATGTTGGGAGTCAGCGAAGGTGTACCTTTATCACAGTCAGTCATCGCAGTCACCGCAATAGCAAGGCAAATGACAGAGTGATGATTCAAGATAACTCCCGCGACGAGGTCCGTAAGAATTGAAGCCCGCCGACAGTCAAGACACACGCATTCCGCACGGGCTGATCCGCGAGGGAGGAACCGGCCGGAAGCAAGCATCTTGACGGTCAACAGGCTTCAACGATGGATCAGGTCATTCCGAGTGCCGCCTTCCGGCGACGGAGCCAGTTGGCAGTCTGGATGCCAGCGGTCGTGACGGCGGCACCGATACCGCTGATGGCGGCGGCGAAGACATGCGGGGCGGCCAGGCTGACAATCGCGACCACGACGCCGATTGAGAGGCTGACGCCGAGAATCGACTTCAGCGGCAGCGACAGGAGCGTCCAGCGGGCAACGCGGGTCTTCGCGGCCTGGCAGGTCTGACTGACGGTGCTTGTCACAGTCTGGCGGGCGAGACCGACGGCAGCGGCGGCTTTTGCTGCCGCGTTGCGGACGATGGCCTTCAAACGGGCCCACGCGCTCGGCTTCGGAATTAGCGTGAGTGGCACGAACTCGGGGAGCAGTGCCGTGCGGAGGGCGTTGAGCGTCGCCGGTTCGGAGACGATTTCCTTGACGACGTCGTGGATGGCCTGGCGGATGCCGTCGCGGGCGGCGTCGGCGACGGCCTGCGGGAGGCATTCCTCCATGCCGTTGATGACCTCGTCGAGGCGATCGAGTTCCTCGCTGAGTTGCTTGCGGGGCCGGCCGTTCAAGGCGGGTGGTGGCGTGATTGCCATGACATTCTCCATGAAAAGACAACAAAGGGAATCACTTGACGCGAGCACACTGCCCGCGCCGTACTGGGATTTGCTCACGTGGACTGGAAAGATCAATCGAGTGCGTTGGAGGTGAACTCGGTGATCGCGAGGAGTTCGGCCGCCGCGGCGACGACACCCAGACCTGCCTGGACAAAGGGGTGTGGCGACAGCGTCGCCAGTCCGGCGAGGAGTCCGGCACCGAGACCCGCCCAGATCGGGATCTGACGTTTCAGCAGCCAGCGCGTGATGGTCACGCCGAGACCGACAGCAGCGGCAGTCGACGGGGGTTGGATCGGTGGAGGCGATGCACACCAGGCCGAACGGGTCGTGTTTGCTGGCTCGTCGTACCAGTCTGGTTCATCGTCGTCGTCCCAGCCTGCCGGCTCCGACGGTCGCGGCGGTGTCTGCTGTTGCTCGGCGACTCGACGGGCATTCGCTGTCTTGCTGAGCACCGCCGTGAGCAGATCACGAAGAGCATCGCCGACCGCTTTGCCCATCTCGCTGGCGACAGCGTCGCGAACGCGTTCACGGAGTGTCGTCAGGGAATATGCGAGTTGCTGCAGGCGGTCCCGGGCCAGCCGGGTGAACTGGTCAGTCATTGCGTGCTCCGAGGTTGAGGCTCTTGAGCGAGGACCAGACCTGGCTCAAGGCCTTCTGCTCTTTCTTCTTCAGCCGCAGCGCGGTCAGGAGCCGGCTGAGCCGGTGGTGAGCTTCGCCGAGCGCACTGCGGAGCGCGTCGGCTTCCGCGATCGGATCGAGTGCTTCGCCGTCGTGGCCGTTGGACGTGGGTTCAGGCGTCTTCATCGGGGTACTCCTTGAGGGCGTGGGTGTGGATTGTGGAACCGGCGTCAGCACGCGAGTGTGCGGTGTCGGCGGAACGATGAGATCGGCATCGACCGGCATGAGCACGGTGGTGATCGTCGGCCCCGTGGCTACGAGTGGCCGGTGATCGCTGAAGGCCCGGAGCTTGCAGCAGCCGAGCGTCAGCATTCGGATCAGGTAGCGGCGATCGAGGGCAATCCGCAGCGGTCCGGACTTCACTGATGATCGCGGCAGACGGACTTCAACCACAGACTTGGCTTTCCCGGCTTTCGCGCGAACGACACCGGACGCGCCGGGTGACAGATCGAGCGTCACGGACTGATGCTGTTCGTCGTGGCCCGGCAGCGTCGGCAACGCGTCGAGCAGGAACAGAGCGTCCTCGGGATCCAGAGTGAGCGTGGCCGTCGCTGGGCCTTTGGGCACGACACTGGCGACATCGGGAAAGCGGCCGACAGAGTCGATCGTCAGAAACACGGTCACCGCCTCCGCGACGACCACGAGATGTTGATCAGTCCGGCCGACTCGGATTGCACTCGCCTGGCTCCACTCATCGAGACCGAAGAGCGGCACAGCCGGCACCAGGAGATCCTGAACAAAGGGAAGAGAGAACCCTTCACGGCGATAGACGAAGTACGAGTCGGTGCCGATAACTTCGCCGGCCTGGCCGCGGATCTGGACTCGTTGCAGGGCGTAGCGATTGGCCTCCCGAGCCGTGCTGCGACCAGCCTCGTGGAGAGCCTGCAGCAACTCCACAGGCACCGGCATCAGCGTCTTCGGCCGTAGCGGCAATTCGACAGGTGACGACTTCGGGACGCTGAATCTCTGCGATCGCGGCAGGCCCCGGTCGGTCCAGTTCAGCGTGACGTGATCCCTGCCACTTGCTTCGCACTGAACGGCAGTGTCACCGGCTCCTTCGACGCACTCCAGGGCATCCATCGGCATCAGGAACGGTGTCTTGAGTGTCGCTGCTCCCGGCAGGTGCAGGGCCACCATCACGTCTGCTGATACGACAGCCATCGTGATGCCGCCACGATCGGAATAGACTCCGACCGGGGGTGCCGGGCCACGCGGTCTGCCGACAACACTCTTGCGGGCGAGCAGCCGCAATCGACGGGCGGCTGAGCGGGGAAACGCGAACATTCATCCTCCTATACAGCGGGACTATGGGATCAACGTGAGCGGCACGGCTGCCGTCGGCACTCGATCGTGGCTCGGTGCCTGCCAGCAGGTCTTGCAGCGATCGCAGGTCATCGGATTCGTCCGCGCGATGCCATCCTCGGCGGGGCAGACAGGACTGCCGGCAATCTGCGTCAGTGGCAGCCGACGCAGGCTGTGCGGGCGGAAGACGAGATCCACACTCCGGGGTGGCAGGTCCTCGCTGGAGGTCATCAGCCAGGCAAGTCGGATGCGGGGTGGTACGGCGTCGGGTATGCCGCTGTCCCGATCGACGGAATACCAGAGTTGCAGGTTCGGCTCCGCGGCCATCTGTTCGAGCACGGCACGGATCGCCGGGACCTGCCAGCTTCGGGTGTAGCAGTAGAACCGCACGCGTGGCGAGCGTCGGATGATCGTCAGCCATTTGCGGGTGTACTTCTCATCGTGAAATTCGCCACCGGCGTGGATCCGCAGGACCCGAACGTGATTGGCAACCAGGTATGCCCGCAGGCGACGGACGAAGTCGCGGCGGCGACTCAGTCGGAGATTGGCGGCATAGCGACGGGCCACGGCGGGGCGATAGGACTCAAGTCTCGTCGCGTAGCACACCCGCTTGCAGGCCGGTGTCATGCCGACGCAGACGCGGGCCGTGCCGGAAGGCAGCGAGAACGACCAGATCAGGTGCTTGCCCAGCTTCGTGTTGCCGGGGAACAGCATGGGGTCTCCAGTCAACGAAGACGCCGCCCGGTGAGGACCCGGGCGGCTGGAAATTGAAAGGGTGATAGATTCAGTCGTCGGTGACGCTGAGTTCCATCGCGAGCAGGTTGAGTTGCGTGTCGGCGATCACCGGCAGGCCACGGAGCCAGCGGGTGAACTGCGCGATCATCAGGCCGGCACAGATCGAGGCCGAGTAGATCGTGGACTTGGCGGTGCAGCGGCCGACGAACGCTTCACCGGCGGTGAAGAGCGTTCGGTCGTAAGAGTTTGAATGCGGTGCGGCACTCGCCAGCACGCGCAGCGACTCCGCGGCCATGCGACCGTCGCTGAACAACCCGCAGCGATCCCGGACGGCGTCCCAGATCAGCTTGCGGGTCTCGATCGAATCGACACA
>JBGSSZ010000549.1:0-2615 GCA_041736785.1 Limnoglobus sp. | reverse complement strand
GGTCCAGGAATTCGATGATGTTCCGCGAACACTCTGTCATGGCCCGGCGACTCCTGTCGTGTGGCGAACGTGCTGGTGAATCAACACTTCTACCACCGCAAAGCCGCCGAGCCTTCAACTCAGTGAGAAATACGGGCTAGCGGAATCGTATCCTGAAACGCATGAGCCGCGACGAACTGGCGACGAAGTATCTGGATCAGTTGCCCTATCCGCCGTACCCGGTCCAGGAGGAGGCCCTGTTGGCGTGGTTCCTCACGGCCGAGGGCGTGCTGGTCTGCGCGCCCACCGGCACCGGCAAAACCATGATCGCCCAGGCGGCACTCTACGAAGCTCTGCACTCCAACACGATCGCCTACTACACCACGCCGCTGATCGCACTCACCGAACAGAAATTCTTCGAGATGCAGGCCGCCGCGGAGCGATGGGGTTTCTCCAAAGACGACGTCGGCCTCGTCACGGGCAATCGCAAAGTGAACCCGAACGCCCGCGTGCTGGTGGTCGTCGCGGAGATCCTGCTGAACCGACTGCTCCACCCGGAAGGGCAGGGATTCGAGCATGTCAGTGCCGTGGTCATGGATGAATTTCACAGCTTCGCCGATCCCGAGCGGGGAATCGTCTGGGAGCTTTCGCTGAACCTGCTGCCAAAGAAAATTCGCCTGCTGCTGCTCTCCGCGACCGTGGGGAATTCGCTCGAATTCCTGAACTGGCTCGAGCGCTGCCACGGCCGCAAGCTCGACCTCGTCGAGGGGCGTGAGCGCAAGATCCCGCTGCAGTATCACTGGATCCCGGATGAGTTTCTGAACGATGTGCTGGTGGACATGGCGAAGGGGAGCGACGCAGACCGCAAGACGCCGGCACTGGTCTTCGTCTTCAACCGCGATGAATGCTGGAGTGTGGCAGAGCAGTTGAAGGGGCTCGATCTTCTCAATGCGGCTCAGCGGTCCGCACTGAACAAGGAAGTCGATGCGCTGGAATGGCCGACCGGAATCGGGCCGAAGCTGAAGCAGATGCTCCGCCGCGGCGTCGGTGTCCACCATGCGGGTCTCCTGCCCAAGTACCGCCGCGTGGTTGAGGAACTTTTCGAGAAGAAGCTGCTGAGCGTAGCGCTCTGCACGGAAACTCTCGCCGCGGGGATCAATCTACCCGCGCGATCGGTCGTGATCACGTCGCTGGTCAAAGGCCCGTTCGGCAAGGAGAAGCTGATCGACGCCAGCACGGCCCATCAGATCTTCGGTCGCGCGGGCCGCCCGCAGTTCGACACGGAAGGGCACGTCTACGCATTGCCGGATGAAGACGACGTGCGGATCGTGAAGTGGAAGCGGCAGTTCGATCAGATCCCCGCCGACACCAAAGATCCAGGACTCTTGAAGGCAAAGAAAACGCTTCTGAAGAAAAAGCCTTCGCGGCACAGCACCAAGAAATATTGGACCGAGTCGGACTACGAGAAGCTCAAAGCGGCCCCGCCGGCGGGGCTCTATTCCAAAGGCCCTCTCCCATGGCGACTGCTGGCGTACCTGCTCGATGTGTCGCCGGAGGTGGAGCGGATCCGCAGCGTGATTCGCAAACGACTCCTTGATCAGCCGCGCATCGAAGCCGGCATGAAGCAACTCACGCGGATGCTCCTGGTCCTGCACCAGCAGGGCTATCTCATCCTCGGCCCGGCACCCGCGGACGAATTGCTACCCGGCTATGTGCCGCCGCCCAATACCGTGCCTTCGACCACGCTTGCGGACTATCAGCCGATCCTGGCCACGCCGACCGAAAAGCTCAAGACGCTGCTGGTCTTCCGCGCGGTGCATCCGTTGTATGGAGCGTTTCTCGTCGAACTCTTCGCGAAAGCGGATGCTGAGGAACGTGTGCAGTTGTTTGAAAGTGTCCTGGAGTTGCCCAAGGCACTTTTGAAGTTTGTGCGCGTGCCCGCGGAAATGAACGCCGGAAAGCTGCAGAGTGAATCGCTGGATGCGGATCTGGTGGCCCGCGGGCTGATGGCTGCGAAGCCGCCGCCGAGCGACAACCCCGATGACGAGGAAGAGGACGTGTGGGAGGAGCGACCGCCGACTCTCGCCGAGAAAGCGAGGATGCTCTTCGACGCGACGCATCCCGAAGTACTCGACGTCACCACGCAGTCGGTCTGGGCTGCGGGTGAGATACTCAGCTTCAACGGCAACTTCAACGCCTTCATCAGCAGCAAGGATCTCGCCAAACAGGAGGGGCTGATCTTCCGGCATTGCCTTCGCCTGATCCTGCTGATGGAGGAGTTCGCCGAATTGACGCCGCCGGGTTTGGAGCCGGAGGCGTGGCAGCAGGAGTTGAAGTCGATTGCGGAGAAACTGACAGAGACGTGTCGGAGCGTCGATCCGCAGAGCACGGAAGCAACGATCAAGCGGGCACACGCGGAGAAGATCGTCGCGGACCCGATCGAAGCACCGATGAGCGAGCCAGAGTTTGGTGCGGGGTTGGATTGACTTAAAAATTGGCTCATCCTGGAAGAGCGTACTTGAGGCTTGACGATAAGAGGAGCATGCCGCTTCTGGAAGGTAACCACACCATCTCCAGAGCACGGCATGTCCTCAACACCACTCTATCGCGCGTTCGGCTTCCGGAGCTACCAAGTC
>JBGSSZ010000543.1:0-20318 GCA_041736785.1 Limnoglobus sp. | reverse complement strand
AGTCCAGGATAAGGTTCTTCGCGTAGCCTCGAATTAAGCCACATGCTCCACCGCTTGTGTGAGCCCCCGTCAATTTCTTTGAGTTTCAGCCTTGCGGCCATACTCCCCAGGCGGAGAACTTAGCACTTTTGCTTCGGCAGTCAGTCTATGTCGAACCGACTACCTAGTTCTCAACGTTTAGGGCCAGGACTACCGGGGTATCTAATCCCGTTCGCTCCCCTGGCTTTCGTGCCTCAGCGTCAGAAGGTGTCCAGCTCGCCGCTTTCGCCACCGGAGTTCCTGTGCATATCAACGCATTTCACCGCTCCACGCACAGTTCCGCAAGCCCCTACACCCCTCGAGGTCGCCAGTATCCACGGCAGTTCTTCGGTTGAGCCGAAGGATTTCACCACAGACTTGGCAACCCGCCTACGCACCCTTTAAGCCCAGTGATTCCGAATAACGTTCGCACGGTTCGTCTTACCGCGGCTGCTGGCACGAACTTAGCCCGTGCTTCCTCCAGGGATAGATCAAGATTGCTCTTTTCTCCCCCTCGACAGGGCTTTACAACCCGAAGGCCTTCATCGCCCACGCGGCGTCGCTCGGTCAGACTTTCGTCCATTGCCGAAGATCCTCGACTGCAGCCACCCGTAGGTGTCTGGCCAGTTCTCAGTGCCAGTGGCGCAGGTCGTGCTCTCACACCTGCTAGACATCTCAGGCTTGGTGGGCCATTACCCCGCCAACTACCTAATATCACATGGGCTTCTCCCCCGGCGGCGGACCTTTGGTCTCACGACATCATCTGGAATTACCCCTTCTCTCGAAGGGCTATGCCAGACCGGAGGGTAAATACCCATGCATTACTGCCCCTTACGCCGGTTCCCCATTGCTGGATTCCCGCGACTTGCATGCCTAATCCACGCCGCCAACGTTCATTCTGAGCCAGAATCAAACCCTTCAAAAATTTATTGTGTCTCACCCCATTGCTGG
The DNA here is from genome assembly GCA_041736785.1 of Limnoglobus sp. GTDB lineage: Bacteria > Planctomycetota > Planctomycetia > Gemmatales > Gemmataceae > JBGSSZ01. The sequence continues at coordinate 19,349 of JBGSSZ010000543.1, read as the reverse complement.
GGGTCAACTGGTTCGATTCGCCGTCATCAGTAAGACATACCGTTATTCAATCTCTCAAATATGGATCGCAACCGCAACACGGGTGAAGTGCTACAGTCCACGATCCGAGCAGGTCTTGCCGACTTCGGCACAACCCGCTCCTCGTAAGGCTCGTAACGCACTAACTTGTCAAAGATCAGTTTTGAATCCGCCGCGAGTGATGCTGAACATTGCCAGCGACCCGACGACGATTCCGGCCGAGACATTCATCTCGACAACTTCACTTTATCGCGATGCCCGCGAGTGTCAACAGTCGGGATGAAAATAGTGGGGAAAAACCCCCGAGTCCCTGAAACAGGGCTTTGCGAAAAGTGTCACGCCCTGCCAACTCCCCTGCGGGATACGGGCGAATCCGCTGGCGCCTCTAGTTTCGCGGCGACGCCGACGTTAAAACAAGTATGACAGTCTCACTGCAGCTGGTCAAGCAGAAAACTCGCCCTACATGGATTTTTCCTCATGGCTTCCCCGAAGGTCCTGATCCTCCGAGCACCAGGCACGAACTGCGACGCCGAGTCCGCTTTCGCCTTCGAATCCGTCGGAGCCAGCGTCGAAAAGCACCATATCAACGCGATCCGTGCCACACCGACGCTCTTGCGGAACTACCAGATCCTCGTGATCCCCGGCGGCTTCAGCTACGGCGACGATGTCGCGGCCGGCAAGATCCTCGCCAATCAACTCCAGCACTATCTCCACGAAGCCCTCCGCGAGTTCCGCGATCAGGGCAAGCTCATCCTCGGCATCTGCAACGGCTTCCAGGCGATCATCAAGGCGGGCCTCCTGGTGCCGCACGATGACGACGGCCCGCTCGCCACACTCGCGCACAACACCAGTGGCCGGTTCGGTGACCGCTGGGTCACGCTGGAGGCCACGCCGAATCAGTGCGTGTTCCTCAAGGGCATCCAGCGCATGGAAGTGCCGGTCGCTCACGGCGAGGGTAATTTCATCTGTCGAAAAGAATGGATCCTGCAGGGCCTGCAGCAAGCGGGTCAGGTGGTGCTCAAGTACATCAACCCCGCTGGCGGTGACGCGACCTTCCCGCACAATCCCAATGGTTCGCAGGCGGATGTCGCGGGTCTGTGCGACGCCACGGGTCGCGTGCTGGGCCTGATGCCGCACCCGGAGCGCCATGTGTTGGGGACGCAGCATCCGCGTTGGACCCGCGAAGGACTCAAAGCCGAGGGGGACGGCCTGCAACTCTTCCGCAACGCGGTAGAATACTTCAAGACGTGAGGGATTTTTCCATGTCCGCCGCTCCCAAGTTGAAGCTCACGCCGCAGGAGTACCTCGAGCGCGAACGACTCGCCGAGTTCAAGAGCGAGTATTTCAACGGCGAAACGTTCGCAATGGCCGGCCCGAGAGCGCCGCACGTACGCATCAATGGGAACTTCACAGGCGCTTTGGTGATCGCCTTCGGCGACGGGCCTTGCTATCCTTTGCCCGGCGATCTCAAAGTCAAAGTCGATGCCACAGGCCTCTATACCTACCCCGACATGATTGTGATGTGCGAGGAAATGCAACTCGAAGACGACCACAGCGATGTGCTGCTCAACCCCAAAATCATCGTCGAAATCCTCTCCCCTTCGACGGAACGCTACGACCGCGGCCGCAAGTTCAAACACTTTCAGCAGATCGCCTCGTTGCAGGAGTACATTCTCGTCGATCAGGACGCGCCGCACATCGACCGTTTTCATCGCCGCGACGCCGGGACCTGGGAGCTGAAATCCTTCGACGGCCTTGCCAGCGAATTTGCGTTTGCCAGCATCCCAGCCGCAGTGCCGATGGCCAAGATCTACCGCGGCATTACGTTCCCATCGAGCGAGGCCGAAACGCTGCGGCTGCCATACTCATAGTCTTTTCCGAAGACGGCCTTTTCCGCGAGCGGGCATTCGTGCTAGATCACGGGCGTGCCACGGAGGGCCGGCGTGTTCTTCCAATCGCCGACGTTTCTCTACATCTTTCTGCCGCTGACGCTGGCGCTTTACTACGGCTTGTTCCGTCGGGCCAAGCTGCGCGATCTCTGGCTCTTCAGTGCCAGCCTGTTTTTCTACGCTTGGGGCGAGCCGCAGTTTGTCTTCGCACTGATGGTGTCGCTGCTGGTCAACTACACTGCCGCCCGCCGGATTCATGCGAATCGCCAGCGGACGCTCTGGCTGGTGCTGGCGATCGTCTTCGATCTTGGCCTGCTCATTGCCTTCAAATACCTCGGCTTCTTCGGCTCGCTACTTGGAGTGCGCGTGCCGCATCTGCATCTGCCGTTGGCGATCTCTTTCGTCACCTTTCAGGCGATCAGCTACCTCGTCGATGTCTACCGACGCACCGTGCCGGCAGAGTCGAATCTGCTGAGCTACGGCCTGTATGCGTTCCTTTTTCCGCATCTGATCGCCGGGCCGATTGTTCGCTACGCGGACCTAGCCGACCAACTCAAGACTCGCGAACATACGCTGGACCGCTTCTCCGACGGCGTGCGTCGCTTCCTGCTCGGGCTGACCAAGAAGCTGATCCTGGCCGACACGTTTGCAATCACCGCCGATGCTGCGTTCCGGCTGCCACCTGGGGAATTGAGTGCCAGTGCCGCCTGGCTCGGGGCCGTCTGTTATTCACTGCAGATCTACTTCGACTTCAGCGGCTACTCCGACATGGCCATCGGGCTTGGTCGACTCTTCGGCTTTGAGTTCGCTGAGAATTTCCGCCACCCCTATGCCGCCGCGAGCGTCACCGATTTCTGGCGACGCTGGCACATCAGCCTCAGTTCGTGGTTTCGCGACTACGTGTACATCCCGCTCGGCGGGAACCGCAGCGGTGCGTGCCGCACGTACTTCAATCTGCTGATTGTCTTCGCCCTCTGCGGCTTCTGGCACGGTGCCAACTGGACCTTCCTCGCCTGGGGGCTCTACCACGGCGTGTGGCTCGTCCTCGAACGCCTCGGCTGGTCGCACCTGCTCGACGCCGTCCCGCTGCTTCTTCGGCATCTGCTCACGCTCGTCATCGTCCTCGTTGGCTGGGTGCTGTTCCGGTCGGAATCGTTTGCACAAGCCGGGAGCTATCTCGCGGACATGGTCAGCAGTGGCGGTGTGTACACGGCCAGTGATTTTCTCACGCCGCGGCTGCAAATGATGCTGCCGATCGGTCTTATCGCCTGTCTACCCGTCGTACTCTGGATGCGTGACTGGTGGTCTGTGATCCGGCACCGATTGCATCCGCGGATCGCGGCTGTGATCGAAGTGGCAGTGCTGCCCGCTGAGTTTGCGGTCTTTGCCGCGATGATGCTCGCTGGAGAAACATGGGTCGCGGGAGGCAGCTATGCTGCGTTTATCTACTTCCGTTTTTAGGCTGACGCTGCGACTCCGCGTCCCCAGTGCACGGCGGCTTGCCAATGGCTTGATTGCGCTCGGCTTCGTGGCCGGGCTGGCGATCCCGCTGGTGGGAACTTTCGTGGGTTCGGCTCAGACACTGCCCGCGGAAAATCGCAATCCTGCACCACCGCCCACCGGGCTGCGCGGGTTCTCCAAACAGTTCGATGCCTTCTATGCCGATCGCACCGGCGGACGGCGACTGCTGCTCGGCCTGCGGAACGAACTGCTGCTCGGAGCATTTGGTGAATCGCCGACTTCGCTCGTGATCAGTGGCAATGACGGTTGGCTCTACCTCAACAGCGGCATCGATCCGCTCGATCCCAAAGGCGATCCCAGTTGCGACATCCCGGCTTGTGCGGCCATTCTACGTGAACGCGATGCCTGGTGCCGGGCCCGCGGTATCCGCTACATCGTGCAGATCGCCCGCGAGAAAAATCACATCTATCCTGACCATCTGCCCGAGCGGATGCGACACGCTGTCGATCCTGTGCCGCTGCTCAAGGCGGCGTGCCCGGACCTGACCATCCTCGATCCCCGCGATCGGCTGCGGGCCGATCCGCGGCAACTCTACTACAAGCTCGACACTCACTGGAACGGCTACGGAGCTGTGCTGGGATACCGACAGCTTGCGGAAACACTGGCGATGGAATTCGCCGGATTCCGCGGCATCGATGAGTCGCAATTTACGTTCAGCGACGTTGACAATTGCCCGAATGATCTGGCTCGGCTGATGGGCATGCCGCCCGAAGCCTGTTTGGAAAGGATGGTCTGGGCCCATCCGCCGCTGCGAGCGGTCACGACGGAAGCGACCGACGAACTCGTAGCCATTCCGAATCGTCTCACGCACCTGCCACCGACACGTCGCACATCCGACGCTGCCAACACGATCCATCTGGTGCTGCTGCACGATTCGTTTGGTATCTACCGCGATTATCTCGCTGGCGACGTGCACCGCATGACATCGATCGGCACCTACGGCCTGCCACGCGACTGGCTCGAGGCAGAGCGTCCGACTGTCGTGGTCCAGATGTTTGTGGAGCGGGCGATGCAGCGGCGCTCCTTTTACCTTTGCGACTAATCCCCGCCGCCCGTGTCGTGAGTGACGAGAAACTTCTCGACGGCGTCTTTGCCTTCAGCAATTGGCTTCGTGCCATCGATCGGCGGAGCCGGGCTCGCGACCGGTTCGGCAATCGGATGGTCCAGGTGTGCTTCGTCGGGATTGGGCGGAGTGTCCGGCGCAGGGGTTTTCGGATCGGTCGGCGGTGTCATGACGGTCTCCGAAGAAAAGGGCTTGAGAGAAACTGCAATCGAGATGCCGCGAAATGAATCACCGAGAGGCTCTGCCCGGAATCGAACCGGGGAATGACGGTTTTGCAAACCGTTGCCTTACCGCTTGGCTACAGAGCCCGACTGAACTGGAATGCTACGCGTTCCTGTTCATTGAGTCAACGACAGGCCTCACCGTGGCGAGGTTCGCCGTCAACTCCTCTTCAATCGGCAGCCTCCACCATCGACTTGAGCACTGCACTCCGTCCGCGTGGCGGTTTTCCTTCTGCCAGGAGCCTGATGAAAAGATAGGATGACCTTTCACGGCCAGCGAGCTTTGGCGAGGTTGGAGAAGCCTCGCAATTCCGGTAGCCACAGGCTTCAGCGAGAGTCATGGAATGGATGGTGTTCGCAGCGTTCTCGGCATCTTGCGGGATCAGGCCCTCGTGAAGGGTCGGCTGCGCGGACTGTTCCATCTCTTCATCGGGAAAAACCTTGCGTTCGCCGACGGCACACCGATCAGCACAGGCCTCACTTGGCGACAGCTCGCGGCAGAACTCAAAATGGCCCGCTTCGATAAAAATCTGGTCAAAGAAGTTGGTGCCGACCCCGAGACGCTGTCCCCGCGCGATCGCGAACGCTTCTGGTACAGCGCGATCGGAATGGCCGACATCAGTGGAGAGACGGCGACCAATCAGGCAGCCGACCTGTTGAAATCACTCAAGGCTCATGGCGTGGTCGAGGTCAAAAAGAAGAAAAGTTAGCTGCTCAGGCACAGAGTTCGGCGAAATCGTGCCACTCATACCCATCAGGCAAGGTTCGAGTCGCCGTGCATTCGAGATGTACGATCCGTCGGTGGCGCTCGCAGTTTTCCGCACAATGACCGCTGGAATGGAGAAGCAACGGTCGCATCAGCAGCACGTCGCCGGCGGCGCATTGAATCGAAATTGCATTGGACGCTTTGTCATCACAAACGCGGTGGGATCCGGGCACGACGCGGAGGGCACCATTCTCGTCGTCCATCGCATCGAGGTGGATTCGCACGCTGACCATCCTCTCGAGCAACGATTGCGGGGCTTCGACGTGCGGCACACCCGCTTTAACGGTCGGTTTCGAAAACATGCTCGACGGCAAATGCTGCCGCACCGCGATGGTGTAATCGCGGTGCCAGGGTAGTGCCCAACTGTGGCCGGGCGGCTTATCGAAGAAGAGGCCCCGGACGACGCCACTGACGGGGTCAGGGAGAATCTTCATGGTTGAACTCAGCACCGGCTCATGGAGGAGATTTAAGGCTGCAGGCCAGAGGCTGAGAAGGTTGCGGGCACCGTATGCGGGGCTAAGACGGCCCTGCAGAACAGAGCCTGCGTTGGCAGCATCAGCGAGTTTCCCGGTGAGAATCTGGATGACGTCAGCCACCCGCTCCGGTGCAAACACAGAGCGGAGCAACAGAAAGCCATCGTTGTGGAATTGATCGAGCATGATGATCAATGCCCACCCGTGGCCACGGGTGGGCTTGGCAAATTAGAGTTTGCTTCTGAAGCGCCATTCGTGCACCACGGCACCGCTCGCGATGAAAGCCATGCCGATGATCGCCTCCGTGCGCTGCTCCGGCTCCCAAAACATGGTGCCGAGCACAAAGACCATCCCCGCGACATAGAGCATGGGCACGAGTGGATAGCCGATGCAGCGGTAGGGCAGGTCCAGGCCAGGATCACGCCACCGCACGGGAAAGATCGCAGCAACTGCAAGCGTGCCCATCGTCACCACGCCGACGAGGGCAAAGTCTGTCAGTACATCGAAGAGAGGCTTGCCCTCGGGGAGATTCAAGTCGATTCCCGCGATCAACGGCAGCTTATACTGCGTCATCAGGCCGCCCAGAATCACCATCAGGCTGGCCCAGGTCCCATACGCGATAGTCCCGAACACCGGCGTGCGATAGACCGAGTGCAACTCGCTGAATCGCGGCGAGGCCAGATGATCCTTGCCCATGGCGAAGAGCAGCCGCGGAGCGACGAGCACATTGCCGTTGAGAGCACCCAGCACGGAGCACATCATGATGCTCGACGCGATGGCCACGCCGATGGGGCCGAGCAGGCGAAAGAAAAACTCCATCGCCACCGGACGATCCTGAAGGCTCACAATGTCGGCGTGCGGGATCACGAGATAGTACGCCACGTTGACAGCCACATAGAGCAGGATCAGCAGCAGCACCCCGCCGACTGCGGCCAGAGGAATGTTGCGGTTGGGGTTCTTGATCTCCTCGGCGACGTTGCCGAAGTTCATCCAGCCGTCGTAGGCCCAGAGCACGGCGACGAGTGCGCCGCCGTACTTGCCCCAGTTCACGGCACTCCAATCGGTGGGCCAGACCGGTGAGAGCAACTCCACCCGTGGCGGGTGAGCCGGCGAACTGGTAAACAGCAGCACAACGAACGGCAGCACTGCAATCGTCATCAGTGAGCCGACTTTCAGGATCGTCAGCCCCAGCTGAACGCGGCCGCCGAGGCGGGTGCCGAGAATGTTGATGATGGAGAGGCCGATGATCAGGGCGATGGTCGCCGCCTGTCGAAACCAGAATTCGATTACGTCGCTTTTGGTCCCGGAGAGGTCCTTGAGCATTTCGTGAAAGAACTCGACGAACATGAAGGCGAGCACGGCAATGGACGCGGAGCGGATGATCCAGAAATCGACCCAACCCCAGAGGAAGGCGGCCCGGCGTCCGAAACCCTCGCGGAGGTAGACGTAGTTTCCGCCGGCGCGGGGAAAGCGCACTGCAATCTCCGCCATGGCCAGGGCACCGAGCAGCACGAGGATGCCGCCGACGATCCAGACTGAGATGCCGAGCCCGAACTCGGGGCAGTTGGTCGCGACGTTGCGACCCTTCTTGAAGACGCCGGTACCGATGACCGTGCCGACCACGATGGCCATCGCCATCCAGGGACCGAGCACGCGGGGGAGTGAATTCATGAAGAGAAGATAACCACAGAGGCACAGAGAACACAGAGCATTCACAGAGAAGAACAAAACCAAGTTGGTTTGTTTTAATCTGCTCTGTGACTCCTCTGCGCTCTCGGAGCCTCTGTGGTTATCTTTGTTTTCTGCTTCAGAAAACGCCGAACGGCCGGGCGAGAGGGATCCATCCCATGTCGCCGGCCGTTCGGGAAATCACCACCGCGGGGGAGCGGCGGGTGCTTACGCTTCGCGTTTTGCTTCCGCGAGGCGGCGGACCCGCTCCGCGAGGAGTGCCACGTCGAACGGCTTCTTGAAGATCTCGTTGAAGCCGTGAGCGTTCAGGCTTTCCGGAGCCGCTTCGTCTTCGCCGGCGAGGCCGATGATCAGCGTCGTCGAATACGAATCGTTCTTGCGGAGATTCGAGGCGATCTGCATGCTCTCGCTGCGGCCGAGGGCAAGGTCGATCACGATCGAGTCCGGGTGGAAGCTCTGAGCGAGGGTGCCCGCTTCAAAGCCGCTCTGGGCCTGCTCGTACTTGAAGTCGTCGTTTTCGGGGAGGAGTTCCTTCACCCGGTCGGTGAAGATTTTCTCGGTGCCGATGAGGAGAATCTTGTGCCATTCTTCCTCTTCGAGTTCGCCGAGCGGCATGCCGTGTTCCTTGAGGAACCGGATGAGTTGCTCGCGGGGGATACGGCGGTCCTGGCTGCCGGGGATCCGGTAGCCTTTGAGCCGGCCGCTGTCGAACCATTTGGAAACGGTCCGCGGGGCCACCTTGCAGATCTTGGCGACCTGACCGGTGGTGAACACCTTCTTCATAGGGGGCACTCCATTAGCTACGCCCGATCACGGCACCGTTCGCCGCAAGCGGCGGGGGGATGGCGGGGTGATCGAGTGGCCTGCAACATGACGGCGGTCAGCCGAGTCGCGAGGCGGGGGCATCCTGTCGGTTCCCAACGTTCGGGTGAGGCCGAGTCGATCCAAAAGGCCGCGGTGGGCAGTCTGGGGAAGCTGGCAGGCTTCACGCGACTCGGTCCCGACGGCAAGTTAGATCGGCTGTCCACGCCCTCGGGGATTAGTTCGGGTTGGCAAAGTTCGCACGATTGGCGACTTTGCGATGACCCCGCGGATCGGACACCCTCCACCGGGTGCCGCAGCCAGTCCACCGATCCCCATCGGCACGACCCAGCCAACCGCGTTTCTGCTGTTTCTCATCGAACGCGGTGCCGCCGCTGCTGACGTGTTTCACGGCAGCGGTGGAAGAATCGTTGCGGAAGGCGAAGGGCTTTGCCACCTGTGCCGGTTGTGACGGCGCGGAATTGTACGCAGTAGCAGCTGTCCACTCTGCGTCGATCGTCGCGAAGACAGCAGCGACACAACGCGACCTACGAAAGAGTCGCCGTCAGACGCTTCGAATAAATGACCTTGTCGTCGCCGTCGCAGTAGAAATCTGCGATGCGAGCCGCCTCAACATAGCCCAGCTTCAGATAAAACTGCCGCGTCGGCTCGTAGCGCGGCAGGGAACTTGTGTCGATCAGCAGCAACCGCCCGCCGTGCGTTCGGGTTTCCTGCTCGACCAGCCGCATCAGTTGCCGGCCCAGCCCGCGACCATGATTCGCGGGATCGACAACGATCCACCAGAGTTCCCAGGTGCCGACCGTCATCGGCTCTGGTGCGAAGTAGGCAAACCCGGCGACCGCTTCGCCATCAAGGATGGTGATCGCCACGTGGTCGCTCTCCGTGGCGTGATAGTCGTCGAGCACTTCGCGGAGCGTCTCGATCTCGTGGTCGTAGAAGACCTTCGTCGCGGCTGCGAGGTCGCAGAGGGTGTCGGTATCGGCCGGCAGCGTGGCACGGAGCATGGGGGAGCAGTCCACAGGCGGGGCGGGGTAATTTTTGTATTGTTATCACTATTGCACCCGCAGTGTGGCGTGCCACTCCTCTCTCCCGGAGTCACTATGGACAACTTTCACCTCGATCTCGTACGCGTCACGGAAGCCGGAGCCATCTCGGCTGCGGAGTGGGTTGGCCGCGGCAACAAGGAAGAAGCGGATAAAGCCGCAGTCGAGAGCATGCGCGAGCGGCTCAATCGGCTGCCGTTCCACGCCGTCATCGCCATCGGCGAAGGCAAGAAGGACAAATCGCACGGCCTCTTCAAGGGCGAGCAGGTCGGCGACTGTGCCGCGGGCGGTGAAGCGCAGTACGCCATCGCCGTCGATCCCATCGAAGGCACGACCCCGACGGCCAAAGGGGGCTACGAAGCGATGAGCGTGATCGCGATGGGCCGCCGCGGGCACTTCCTCGAAACCGAATGCTTCTATATGAACAAGCTCGCTGTCGGCCCGCGGGCCCACAACTGGGCGAAGAAAACCGGCAGCCCCTTCTCGCTCAACGACCCGATCCCGGTCACCATGAAGAAGCTCGCCGAGGCGATGGGCAAGCCGGTCACACGCCTGACCGCCTGTCTGCTCGACCGTCCGCGGCACGCGGACTTGATTGCCCAGCTTCGCGCCATCGGCTGCAAGATCAAGTTCATTTCCGATTGCGACGTGAGTGCCGGACTCGCGGTCTGCCGGCCCACCGGGGGCATCGACATCACTCTCGGCATCGGCGGCGCACCCGAAGGCGTCATCAGTGCCGCCTCGCTCAAGTGCATGGGCGGCTTCCTCCAGTGCCAGCTTTACGACAAAAAAGGCGACGAAGCCGTGCTGGCCGACGACACGCTGCTGGAAATCGACCAACTCGCCCGGGGCGATGTGATGTTCTGCGCGACCGGTATCACCAACGGGTCCCTGCTCCGCGGCGTCGCTTACGGCGAATGCATGATCACCTACTCCGTGGCCATGCGATCCGTCAGCGGGACCGTGCGCTGGATCACAACCGAACACGGTAACTGAGCCCGCTACTTGAAGAAATCCGCGGGTTTCTTGCCGATGGCTTTCCACTGCTCGTTGGTCTTGTTGCCGAAGGGCGACACGTGGAACTGGCCCACAATCTCCACTCCGGCTTTCTCGGGCACTTTCTGATCGAGTGCCCAGTAGCAGGCGTTGACCAGCATCCGGCGGACTCCTTCGCTTTCGAGATCCGTCGAGCAGCCAAACGTCGTCGTGAAGACGCGGCGGCCATCGACGTTCCGCGTCCAGGCGATCGGCATCATCGGCTGGTTCTTTCTTCCCGCCACCGCTTTTGAGTCGGGCTTCAGCGAATCGGTCACTTCGCCGAGCACGAGGATGTCCGCATCTGCCGGCGGCCGGGCGACATAGACATCCGTGGTGCCGAACATCGAGCCGTCGGCGATGCCATTGAGGATGGCGGATTTCTTGTCGTTGACGATCCGCCCGCGGGTGCCTTCGCCGCCGTGCTTGCCGTGATGGGCCACCCAAGTCTCGCCGAGAATCTGCTTGCCGAACCCGCCTTCGTTGCCCGGCTCCTTGGTGTTCCAGCCATACTTGGCATACTTCGATCCCTTCGAGAAGTTGAACGCGTGCGTGGCCGTGCGCAGCCCGATGATCGGTTTCTTGCTCTGGATGTAGTCGTCGATGTGCTTCATCTGCTCGTCGGGCAGGTTGCGGAAACGCGTGAAAATGCACAGCAGATCCGCGGTCTTGAGAGCTTCCAGGCCGGGGATGTTGCTCTTGTTCGCGTTGACCGTGCCATCCGCATCGAGAGCGAAGAGGACCGTGCACTTGAAGCCGTGGTGCTCATTCAGGATTCTGGCCCACTGGCTCATGACGTCCTCGCTGCGGTATTCTTCGTCGCCGCTGACGAGGACGATGTGCTTGGCCGCGGCGTCTTTGCCCGGCAGCACGACACCCGCCGAGGTCGGATCCGCAGTCAGCATCAGGGAGAGGAGGAGTGTGGTCATGATGGTTCCAATAGCAGGGACAGAGGACGACTCAATCATTTTCACGCGGGAATTGCACGAAGCCAAGCTTCTGCACGGGATTCTGATCTTGAGTGAAGGCGAGCTCCGCCGCGGCGGTTCGGCTGACGCGGATGGTCATCCGGCTCACCGGTTCCGGGTAAAGCTCGCCATCGATGAACGCCTGCAAGGGCCGTCGCACTCGGTCCAGGGTTTCCATGACGATCTCCGCGTCCAGCGGCAGGACGACCGGCTTCCAGAACGTCGGCTTCAGGACATTCGAGCCGACGAGGATCAGCACATCCGTGTTCAGCGGGACCGGCGTCGCACCCATGGCGCGGGCGTAGGAGCTTGATCCGGCTGCGGTACTGACCAGCACCCCGTCGCCGACGAGCCGCGGCACGCGCTCCACACCGTTCACCAATACGCGGACCCACGCTGTCTGACCTGTTGCCCGCTCGACCCACGCATCGTTGAACGCCACCGCCTCCGCCTTGCTGCCATTCACAAACTCGACTTCCACCCGCAGCAGCGGCAGTTGATACAGCAGCAGATCCTCGTCCCAGAAACGATTCGCCTCGCGACCGTTAAGCAGAAAACCGAGCCCGCCGCAGTTGACGCCATAGAACGGCAGTCGATCCCGCCAGTGCTGGCGAATGGCGCGGAGCATCGTGCCGTCGCCGCCCAGACTCACGATCATCCGCGGCTGCGGGGCTTCAAATTCCGCCAGTTTCGCGGCTTGCTTGCGAGCCTTCTCGTTGATGTCGTCGACGAAAAGCTGGAACTGCGGCTCGCAGCGCATCGTCATCGTCTCGGACATCGGCACGTCGCGAAACAGGCCGTGACGCAGGATGTACTCCTGCACGGCGTCGACGAGTTGACCATGGACCTGCTCGCCCTGCGTCAGCATCATCCGCACTGTGCCGCTCGGAATGTGCGGTGGATGCGAGATGAACTCGCACCGCGGCGGCAGGTCGGCTTGGGACAGTGGTTCGCCCCGCTCGGCCAGCACCACAAACCCGGCCGTCTTCCAAAGCTCCGCGCCATGCGACCACTCGCGCTGGATGACTGCCTGCCCTTCCCCGCCACGGCGGACCCAGTCGCTCGCCACGACATGCCAGACCTCTTCCCCCACCTCGGCGACACGCTCGCCGACCTCGACGGGAGGCACAAAACAGCCTTTCTCCAAGTCGTGGAGTTCAACGTTGACTTTGGGAAGATCCTGGAAGTTCAAGTCCGCCATCGTCGCCCGGTGAATCGAGCGGCTGTCGGGCACCGGCAGCGAACGCCGCGGGCCGCAGGGGACAATGACCACGCGATCGAAGAGAGCGCTGAGCCGCTCGGCGACCCAGCGGTGGTGAACCGTCGGCGGATCAAAGGGATTCAAATAGACAGCGACGCGAGGCATGCCGCGATTCTATGAGTTTTCGCAGCAGTCCCTCACGGTCTTGCCTCGTAGGTCAAACGCGGCCTTTATCGTGGCGCTTGCGTTCGCCTTCAGTCAGATAGAGCTTCCGCATGCGGATCGACGTCGGGGTGATCTCCACAAGCTCGTCGTCCTCGATGTATTCGAGGGCCATCTCCATGCTGAATTCCTTCGGAGGCTTCAGCGTCACGGTCTTGTCGGAGCCCGAGGCCCGCATGTTGGTGAGCTTCTTCTCACGAGTCACGTTGACGGTGAGATCGTTGTCGCGGCAGTGCTCGCCACAAATCATGCCGGAGTAGCAAGCGTCGCCGGGGCCGACAAACATCATGCCGCGATCCGAGAGTGCTTCGATGGCATACCCGGTCGCCTTGGCGGTTTCGAGGCTGATGAGCACACCGGCGGATCGACCCGGAATGCCGCTCTTGAGCGGGCGATACTCGTGGAAGTTGTGGTGCATGAGGGCCGTGCCCTGCGTCGCGGTCAGCATCCGCGTGCGGAGGCCGATCAGACCGCGGGCGGGAATGTAGAACTCCATGTGCGTCAGGTTCCCCTGGCCACCTTCCATTTTGACGCATTCGCCCTGCCGTTCGAGCACGAGCCGCATGACGCTCGACGAGTGCTCGTTCGGTGCCTCGACCACGAGATACTCCACGGGCTCGACGGTCTTGCCGTCGATTTCTTTGGTGATGACGCGGGGCTTGCCCACGGCGACTTCGCTGCCCTCGCGGCGCATGGTCTCCAGCAGCACGCCGAGGTGCAGCAGACCGCGACCGCTGACGATGAACTCGCTTTCGCGGTCGCCGGGTTTCACACGCAGAGCCACGTTATGCTGGAGTTCCTTTTCGAGCCGATCGCGAAGCTCGCGGCTGGTCAGAGGCTTGCCATCCTGCCCGCAGAACGGCGAATCGTTCACTTTGAAGAGCATGTCGAGCGTCGGCTCGTCAATCATCAGCGGCGGGAGTGCACTTGGCTTTTCAAACTCGCAGATGGTGTCGCCGATGTCGCCGTCATCGATGCCGACGACCGCGCAGATGTCGCCGGCGGTGATCTCCTCGACGTCCTTGCGGCCGAGCCGTTCGTACTCCTGCACGCTGACGATGGTGTCGTGGTAGGTGCTGTTGTCCTTCTGCCGGACCACGGTGACGCGTTGATTCTTTTTGATCGATCCACCGACGACCTTGCCGATGCAGATCTTGCCAAGAAATTCGCTGTGCTGCAGATTGGCAATCTGCATCTGCAACGGGGCATCGGGGACGATGGTCGGCCCGGGGATCGTGTTGAGAATCGCGTCGAAAAGCGGACTGAGATCCTTCGCCGGCACTTTCATGTCGGTGGTCGCGATCCCGGCCCGACCCGACGCATAGATCACCGGAAAATTCGCCTGCTCGTCGCTAGCGCCGAGCTCGATGAACAGGTCGAAGATCATGCTGTGGACTTCGTCGATGCGTGCGTCGGGCCGGTCGATCTTGTTGATCACCACAATCGGCTTGAGGCCGCTGGCAAAGGCCTTCCGCAGCACGAACCGCGTCTGCGGCAGCGGACCCTCGGCGGCATCGACCAGCAGGAACACACCGTCGGTCATCTTGAGAATGCGCTCGACCTCGCCACCGAAGTCGGCGTGCCCAGGCGTGTCGATCAAGTTCACCTTCACATCGCCCAGGCGGATGGCGCAGTTCTTGGCCAGAATGGTGATCCCGCGCTCTCGTTCCTGATCGTCGCTGTCCATGATGAGACCGTGCTGACCGCCAACCAGTTTGTCGAGTTCTTCATTGCGGAAGAGCCCGGATTGGCGCAGCATCTGATCGACGAGAGTGGTTTTGCCATGGTCGACGTGTGCAATCACCGCAACATTGCGAAGGTCATTCCGCTTCATGAAATCCGGATCCCGATTCGTGTAGTCTGGTACCCGCTCAGGCCGTGCTGGCAGGAGGGGAAACACCTATTATATGTAGAGTTTCCGCGTTGGCCGCAAATGGAGAGTGTATGAAGCTTGCGTTAATCCGTCACGCTGAGGCCGTTGTGCTCGGCGACGCGGGCACCAAGACCGACTTCGACCGGATGCTGACGCCGCACGGCGAACAGCAATCGCGCGCTCTGGCCTCGACGCTCTCACGCCTCGGCATCACTCCCGGACTGATCCTGTCGAGCCCGCTGATCCGTGCCTGGCAGACTGCGGAACACCTCGCCGTCACGCTCACTCCCGGTACGGAACCGACGCAGTGTGACGGTCTTGCTTCCGGGGTCTGTCAGTTCAAAAAGCTCACCCAAGAGGTGGCCGAGTGCGATCAGTCCATGACCTTCCTCGTCGGCCACATGCCCGATCTCAGCGAATACGCCAGTTGGCTGCTGGGTGCCGAAGCTGGTGCGATCGATTTCAAAAAGGCTGCTATCGCGATGTTTCGCTTTAATGGCTCGCCGTCGAGGGGCAGTGGCGTACTCAAATGGCTCGTGACACCCGACTGGTTTATGACGTCGTGATTCAGCGGTCCTGCTGTTCGTCCCGCTCCATCTTCTGAAAATCCAGATCCGGATTGTATTCGTACTTGGGCGGCTCCTCGTTCTTCGACTGCAACGGCCCCTCTTGTCGCGGTCTGGGTCGTGCCGCATACCAGCGGACGAGATTCCAGATCGTCAGCATGCAGGAGAGGGCCAGGGCCAGCCACCAACGCGATTCGCCGAACCCGGGCACATCCAGGCCGAGATCCTTTCGGAAGACGACGATGAGCGCGATGGACGCCCAACCCGCTGCGAGGAATAGTTGCCAGTGTCGCATGATGGAATTCTATCTGCGATTGACGCGGCAGCGAGGGAAGCCGTAGCATCGGCGATTATGATGCTGTCGCGGATGCCTCACCTGACGCGCGAGCGGACGCTCGGCTGGACCGACGCCCCCTGCCCGCTCTGCCGGGAAACGATGACCGAGGTACGCCTCGAAGCCGCCGACCCGGTGGGGACCGATGGCTTGGTCTTCTCCGTGGTGCGCTGCCTGTCGTGCGATCTGCACTACACGAACCCGCGACCGGATGAAGCCAGCATCGGGCGTTTTTACCCGGAGAATTACAAACCGCACCGCGCTCCGAAAACGCGGCCCTCCGTCAGCCGGCCGCGCTTCGGCTGGTTCACCGGTCGCGACTGCCCGGAGCGCCGCGGCGAGCTTGGCGTGCCGCCGGGTCGATTGCTTGACTTCGGCTGCGGCGGTGGCTCCTACCTTGCCCGCATGGCAGCCCGCGGTTGGCAGGTGACAGGCCTCGACAACGCGCCCGAGACGGTCGACCGCATCCGAAAGGACTTGAAGTTCGACGCGCACATCGGCACGCTGCCGCATGAAGATCTCCAGCCCGCCTCGTTCGACGCCGTCACCATGTGGCATTCGCTGGAGCACGTGCACGATCCGGTCGCGACGCTGCGGAGTGCATTTCAGCTTCTGGTGCCGGGCGGCCTACTGCTGATCGCGGTGCCGAACATCGAAAGTGCTCCCGCACGGTGGTTCGGGGCTGACTGGTTCGGGCTCGACCTGCCTCGGCATCTGACTCACTTCACGGCTGACACTCTCCGCGAGATGCTCGCCGTCTGCGGGTTTGAAGTGAAGACCGTCCGCGGCGTCAAACACAGCGACTGGCTGCGAAGCTCGGCACACCTTGCCACGCGACGCGGTCAGCGGGGTTTGCTGCCGTGGGCCTTACGCTGGAAGCTCGCCGCAAAGTTCGCGGGCTGGCTGACTTATGCCCTGGGCCGCTGCGATTGCCTGCTGGTCGTCGGCACTCGCCCCGCGGAGTGATGATTCAGAACGCCTTCCGGCCGCGACCGATACCGTAGTAGGCATAGCCCATCGACTCCATCGTGGTCTCATCGTAGATATTGCGGCCGTCGAAGATCGCTCGGCCGGGCATCAGCTTCTTCATGCTCTCGAAGTCCGGCGACTGAAATTCCTTCCACTCCGTCACGACCACCAGAGCATCGGCGTCAATCAGCGTTGCGTACGGCTTCTCGCAATAGGTCACTTTGTCGCCGATCTCCGCCTTCACATTCGGCATCGCCTCCGGATCGTGGACCCGCACTTTCGCACCTGCCGCGAGGAGCTTCTCGATCAGCACCAGTGCCGGGGCTTCCCGGATGTCGTCCGTCTGCGGCTTGAACGCCAAGCCCCAGATGGCGAAGGTCTTGCCCGTCAACTTGCCTTCGAAATGATGCTGAATCTTCTCGAACAGCACCTGCTTCTGAGCGTCGTTCACGGTATCGACGCTCTCCATGAGTTGCAGCGGCAGATTGGTGCGACGGCCCATGGCGATGATGGCCTGCACGTCTTTGGGGAAGCACGAGCCGCCGTAGCCGGGGCCGGGGAAGAGAAACTGGAAGCCGATCCGCTGATCGTGGCCCATGCCCTTACGGACGTCGTTGATGTTGGCTCCGACGCGGTCGCAGAGGTTGGCCATTTCGTTGATGAAGCTGATCTTGGTGGCGAGCATGGCATTGGCGGCGTACTTGGTCATCTCGCTCGATTCCGGGCTCATCACCAGGAACGGGCGCTCGGTGCGGAGGAAGGGCTTGTAAAGTTCGCGGAGGACTTCGCCGACCGCGGGATGCCGCACTCCGACCACGACGCGATCGGGCTTCATGAAGTCGTTGATCGCGGCGCCTTCCTTCAGGAATTCGGGATTGCTGGCGGCATCGACGTGGGGCACACCCGCGGCGTTGAGGCGATCGACGACACCCTGATTGGTGCCGACGGGCACGGTGCTCTTGACGACGACGACGCGGTCACCATGAGTGCCCGGCGGCAAATCTTTGAGTGCGGCGGCAATCGCGTTCGTGACGGCCCAGACCGCGGTGAGGTCGGCGTCGCCGGCTTTGCTCATCGGCGTGCCGACCGCAATGAAGATCAACCGTGCCGCCCGCACTGCAGTCTGGAGATCGCTCGTGAAGCTGAGCCGGCCGCTCGCGGTGTTTTTCTTGACCAGTTCTTCGAGTCCCGGTTCGTAGATCGGGATGCCACCGGACTGGAGCATCTCCACCTTCGCCGCATTGTTGTCCACACAGACGATGTCGTTGCCGTTTTCCGCGAGGCAAGTTCCCGTGACGAGGCCGACGTATCCGGTGCCGATGACCGCGACTTTCATGGAGCTGATCTCAAGTGAATGAACAATTTAGCTTATGAGCCGACCGTCGGAAGTTTAGCCGCGATTCACACAGGACTCCCCAAGCACGACGGCCCGCCGTATCCTGCCGAAACGGCTTCTGCCACGAGGGACACGTGACGGGCAGCGAAGTGGTGGCCAAAATTATCGCGGATCGGACCATGCGGCCGCACTGGCTTGCGGTCCTGGTGCGCGACTACGTGGCGAGCCCGGAGTTTGCGTCGCTGTTGCAAAAGCTGCCGCCGAATCTGCGTGGGCGGGCCGCAGCACGGGCTCTCACTGCGGTGCCGGATGACATTTCATCCGTCAAACCGATCACTGACGCGCTCACGCAGGGCCTCGGCCGCACGCGGACCCTGGAACGATTGATCGAACTGCAATCACGGGTCGAGGTGTGCCAGTCGCTCGATCAGCTTGTGGAGCAGGCCGAGGCGAAGACCAAGCTCGCCTGCCCGAAGTGCGGAGCGAAGCTGCGGCGGGCGACGCTGATCCGGCATCTCTGGTTCAAGCATCGCCTCGTCTTCGAGAAAGGCCGGGCCCGCGAACCGGGGCCGCTCATTGAGCAAGCCATCCAAGCCGCACTGGCCAGCAGCAATCCCGCCAAGATCGACTATGTCTTCGCCCTCGCGGAGGTCAGCTACCGCAGCGTGGAACCGGCCCAGATCCATCAGGCGATCACATCCCGACTCGATGCGGACGACGATGAACTTCAACCGCTCAAAACCCGGGCACTGGAGCGGCATTCGGGGCTCTGCTCGCGCTGCCTCTCCCCGGTGGCGAGTCCGATTCCGCGACTGCCACCACCTTTGGTCGTAAGTCCGGGCCGGCTGCTCGGCGAAGGTTTTTCACTCGATCTCGGCCCGGTCAGCACCGCACGCAGACGGGCGATCCGCTACGCGAGCATCGTCGCCGGACTGGGCCTGATCGCGACGAGCCTGACCGCGAATCCGCTCCCGGCCTGCATCAGCACCTTCCTGCTGACCGGTGGCGTCTACTTGGCAGTCCTTTCGCGATCGGGCAGCGAGGATGCTATCGATGCGGTGGTCGATGCCGCGTGGAGCGATCTTGTGCCGCGGGTGGGTCGCTCGGCCGCGGCAGTGAACTTTCTCACCCGGCTCTGTCGCACGAGCCTGACGGCGGGCAGCACGGCAAACCGCACCGATTCCGTTTGGGGTCAGGTCGAGCAAGCAGCCGTACTGAGCGGCAAAGGGGGTCCGCACCTGCAATGGTTTGCAGCGGTACGCGTGTTGCAGGCATTTGACGCCGGGCGGATCGGTCGCGACTGGATCCCCAGCCTCGTCGGCATGATCGCTCCGCTCTTT
>JBGSSZ010000511.1:0-2952 GCA_041736785.1 Limnoglobus sp. | reverse complement strand
ACGCTCACCGCCCGCATCGCCAATCGCGTCGGCATCGCCCGCATTGAGCAACCGTGGGACTGGCTCGATCGCCTGCCTCGCCCCGACCTCATCGTGTCGTCGCTCTGCTACCATCTCGATGCCATCGATGTGGCGGAAGCCTGCACAGTCCGGGGTTGGCCGTATCTGAATCTCGTGGAATGTGCCGGTTGGCAGGGTTGGCCACCGGATAAGTATGTTCCTCCGTTGCGGGCGGCATACCTCGGTGCCGCAGCCAATTGCTTCGTTGCCACGGCCAATTGCAAGCTGGTCGAGTCGCAGATTTCCGAGTCCGTGCCACGCAGTCGCGTCGTCCACAATCCCTACTTTGTGTCGCACACTTCGCCGCTGCCGTGGCCAAAGGAGCCGGGTTTGCGTCTCGCCTGCCCCGCTCGCTACGACCTCGCGTCGAAAGCACAGGACGTGCTCCTGGAAGTGCTGGCCCAGCCCGTGTGGCGTGATCGCAACATCACACTCTCGCTCTTCGGCGAGGGAGAAAACAACGACACGCTGCGCCGCTTGATCGCACTCCATGGCGTACAGGACAAAGTCCACCTCGCCGGGCATGTCGATTCGATTGAGGCCGTCTGGCGGACACACCACGCACTCCTGCTGGCGTCGCGTTGCGAGGGACTGCCACTGGCGCTCGTTGAGGCGATGCTCTGCGGTCGCGTACCAATTGTGACCGACACCGGCGGCAGCGGCGAACTCGTCACCGACGGCCACACAGGCTTCCTTGCGGCGGAAGCGACATGTGCACTCGTCTGCGACGCCCTCGAGCGGGCCTGGGTTCGACGTGCGGAATGGGAGGCAATCGGTCAGACTGCCGCCAGTGCTGCCCGCGAGGCGATCCCCGCCGATCCCGTCGCGGAGTTCAGTCAAGTCGTCCGTGCCGTCGCGGAGGCGTAGCGTGAAACTGCTCTACGTCAGCGAAGCCTATCCCTGGCCGCTCACCGGCGGCGGGATCATGCGCCACTATCACCTGATCCGCGGCCTTTCCCAGCAGCACGACGTGACGCTCCTGAGCTTGATGCCGCCAACGCTCAACCCGGACTTCCCACCGTCGCCCATCGAATCGCTCTGCTCCGAGGTGATCTCGCTCGACTTCCGCACGCTGCGGCCGCTCGCGGTCTACTTGCGCTATCACCCCTATGCGCCGATCCCCAAGCGCATCACCAATGCGCTCTTCGGCCCGTGGAGTATGCCCGGTGCCCGCTGGTCGTGCCGCGAGATCGTCGATGCGATCCGCCCCGTCGTGGCTCGCGGCTTCGATGCCATCTGGGCCGATCAATCCTACATTGCCGAGGCCGTCTGGTATGCCGGAGGACGGCGGCTTGTTGCGGATGTCGACGATGTCCTCTGGACAATGCAGCAGCGCGAACTGGCTCAGATGCCGGCGTATCAGTCGAAGCCGCTGCACTATCTCGAAATGGTCAAGCTCTCACTCTACGAGCGTTCCTTGCCACGCTGGATCGACCGACTCGTGCTCAGCAAGGACGCCGACCGACGATATTTCAGCGGCAATCCGAATCACATCCACGTGATCCCTAACGGCTACGACGCCGTCGCGCGAGCCGATGCCTCGCACGAGGACCCATACACGCTGCTCTTTGTCGGTTCGCTCGACTATGCACCGAATCAGGTCGCCGTGAAGGATTTTGTCCGCGACATTTTCCCTCTCGTGCGAGCCCGGGTGCCGGCGGCGAAGTTCTGCGTTGTCGGCAAGGATCCACCACAGGAGATTCTCGCACTCGACGACGGATCCGCCATACGTGTGCATGCCACGGTGCCGAGCACTTTGCCGTATTACGAGCGTGCCGCGGTCTGCGTCAGCCCGCTGCAGCTTGGCGGCGGGACCAAGCTCAAGGTGCTTGAGGCGATTCTTCGCGGACTGCCACTCGTCGCCACGCCGGTGTCGATGGAGGGGATCCCATTGGAGCCGGGCCGCCACTTTGAACTCGCCACATCGGCCGACGAGTTCGCCGTTGCCTGCGTGACGCTCTTGAACGACACGGCTCGTCGTGCGCGATTGCGTGACACTGGTGCTCGCGAGATTCTGCTGGCGGAGTTCGACTGGGACCGCATCGGGGCGAAAGCCGCAGCCGTGGTTGAAACTCTGCACCGGAGCGGATCGCCGTGAGTGTGGCCATCGTCATACCTTGCTTCCGTCAGGGGCACTGGCTCGCCCAGGCGATCGAGTCGTGCCTGGCGCAGTCCCTGCCGCCACGGGAGATTGTCGTCGTCAACGACGGCTCCGACGACAGCACCGAAGAAGTCGCCCGCAGCTTCGGTGAGCGCATCCGCTACGTCGCTCAAGCGAACGCCGGTGTGGCGGCCGCACGCAATCACGGCTTGCGGGTCACGACTGCTGAGCATTTGCTCTTTCTCGACGCCGACGACGCTCTGCATTCTGAAGCGCTTGAAAAACTGCACGCGGCTGCCGATGCCACGACGATCACCATGATGGGCTGGAGGGCCTTTGAGCATCGCGTCGATGAACCGACAGCGGAACAGTGGCCTCCGACACACGACGCGATCCCTGCATTGCTGCGGCACAATCCGGGGCCGCCGCACACCTTTCTCTCACCACGCCGGTCTCTCCAAGCCATCTGCGGATGGGACGAGAATTTGAGTGGCACTGCAGATTGGGACTGCTGGTCGCGGCAACTCTTCGCAGGTGCCGGGCTCGCACCGGTGCCGTTCATCGGTGCCCACTATCGCAATTCAGCGACGCAGATGAGCCGCAACGAACTTAGCATGACCCGCGATCTCGCCATCACCAGCGAGAAGCTGTTTCGCTTGGCGGTGTTGAACCCGGATCGGCTCCGCGCGTGGGGGCTCGAGCCCGACGCAACATTTCGCGAGTTCCGCGATCGGGCCGCCCGCGAATACAAGCACCTCGCCTGGCTGCACCGCGAGCGCGGTCAGCGTCGC
>JBGSSZ010000498.1:0-11807 GCA_041736785.1 Limnoglobus sp. | reverse complement strand
CGTGGAGTTGAACGTGCCGAGCTACCGGCTGGAGACCGCCAAGGGCGCGAAGATGCTGGCGGGACCCGAACCGGTTGTGACCAAATGACTGGAGGGAATTCTAATTGTCGCTAAAGCGGAAAACTCGCTGACGCCGAACAGCGGGCACAGGCTTGCCGATATCCGCCGCCACGCCGGTTACATCGAAAACGACTTTAGTGCCCTTAATCGGCTGTTCGACCGCGTCGGGTAACAGAACCACTCCGCCGTAACCTTCGATGATGGGGAACACGAACTTCGGCTTTTCCACCTTTTCGAATAACACGAAGTAATTCTCTTTGAGGATGTCCGACACCTCTTTCTCTTTCTTGAATCCCGACTCGATGATTTCCTTCTCGAACACCTCCTGGTCGGCGCGGACGTGGTTCATTACCCAGTCGGTGCTCTTGCCTTTGACGCGGCGGAAGTCGATCAGCACGACCCGGCCACCGGGCTTGAGCGCGGCATGAATCGACGCCATCGTTCGTGACGGAAACTCGAAATGGTGGTAGGTATCGCAGATGAATGCCACGTCGATGCAGCCTGCGGGGAGTTCGGCCGAATAGGGTTTGCACAACACGGTGGTGACGTTGGCGATCCCGGCGTCCTTGTTTGACTTCGCGATGTGTTCCAGAAACTTCTCGGCGATGTCCACGGCGTAGACCTTCCCCTTCGGTCCGACCTCGGAGGCGAACAGACGGGTGAACAAGCCGGTGCCGGCGCCGATGTCGGCGACGGAATCACCGGGCTTCAGGCCGACGGCGGCCACGATCTCCTTTCGCTTGGCGAAGACCTCTCGACTTTCGCCCTCGAAGGTGCCCTCGAACTTCTTCACGTCGGGGTTCTGAAACGGCTCGTTAATGCCAGGCCGGACGCTCTTCTCCTGGGCGTTCGCCAGACTGAGTGGCGTCATCAGAAACAATGATGAGAAAACGACTCGGTAGTCCATCATGGAACGACTCCAAAGGGTTCGGCGGCTACGGAAAGGTGTTGGATCAGGTCATCGACTGTGGGCCTGTCAGCCGGATCCTGACTTCGATAGGCGAAGAGTATTCGACGCTCGGCCGAGAGCACGAAATCCCCGCCCAGTTGGTACACGTCTTCCCCAGCTTCGGGACGGTGCGGCCACAAGCCGGAAAAGATCATTCGGATGTATCGCCCGAGTACCCGCAGGTTGAAGAACATTGACAAGCCACCACGCTCTAATCCGAAAGACCGATATGCCACTCGTTCGGGGTCGCAAAGAACCTCGAACGGCAGCTTGACAGCGCGGGCCGATTCCGGAGTTGAAGGAGTGACAATTAAAACGGTAGCTCCGAGTTGCCGAATTTCTTCGTGGCGTTTTTGCACCTTCACGAGGTGCCCCAGACATGAGATTCAGCGGAGGTGTCGGAGGAACAGCAGTAGCAATCGACCCGGTCGATCCGATAGTCGAACCGCGCCGTGATCCGAACCGAGGAAGCCGAGGTCTTCCACCGTGTCGCCGATTTGAGGGATTGGTGTCATGGTGATCACGAAATTTCTTAGAGTCGCTACGTTGTAGCCGTGGGAAATTTCGCCTTCCATTTCGCTCGCAGAGCGTTACGGAAACGGTCCTGGAACCCCTCAGGCATCTCGTATGGTTCCCCGGCTTTGTAAAGCTGGATGGTCTTGCGGATGTTGTCGATGACCAAATGACACGGGTTGCAGCCGGCCAGGTGGTCGGCGAACTCGTGGTAGAGCGCCAGCGCCGACTGGTCGTCGATCACTGCATTGAGCGCCTCGAGTAGTTCTTCGCACGTCATACCTGGTTCACCCCTACGACTCCCCTCACATTTGACCCGCCAACCTGGCGGTTGGTTACACGAACCGTTCCGTTTTTTCGTCCCTGCGCAGCTCAATGGGTGTGGTCCGGTTGCACCTGCGTGGCCGCATCCCCCAACTCGCGGGTCAGCCGCTCCCGCAGTTGCATCCGGGCGCGGAGAAGCCGGACTTTGACGTTCGAAATACTAAGCCCCAGGGCGTCCGCGGTCTCCAAAGTGGACAGATCCTCGATGTCCCGGAGGACGACCACCACCCGGTACTTGTCGTCCAACTCGGCGATGGCCCGGTCGAGGAAGTCGCGAAGTTCCGCCCGTTCCACGAGACTGTCGGGGGCGTCTCGCCACTGGGCGATATACTCGGGATGGGGCACAGTGGCGAACGACTCGTCTAGGTCGTCGAACGGCACCGTCGGCAGCCCCCGCTGCTTGCGGAGAATTTTCAGAGCGAAGTTGGTCGCGATCCGCAGCACCCACGTCGCCACGGCCGACTCGCCGCGGAACGTGTCGATGTGCTCAATGAGGCTCAGGAACGTCTGCTGGACCACGTCCTCGGCGTCCTGACTTTGGCCCAGAATGCGGTAGGCTGTCCCGTGCACCCGCTTTTGCAGCCGACTGACCAAGGCCTCGAACGCGGTGAAGTCGCCTGTCTGAGCGCGACGGATTAATGCCAAGTCGTCATCGGCAAGGGCATTGTCGAGGGATGATTGTGTCGTGTGGTCCATTCTCAGAGTTCTGTTTACCCCAACCACTACGATACGCCAATCCGCTCATGTCTCAGATGTTTTCACCAAGCAAGTGCTCGGAATCGCTTTTCATCACCGAGCCCATCGCGAGTAAAAAAACAGTTTTCTTGCAATTATTTTGCCTTCTCGAAACCCGCTTTGACCAGGTCGTCATAGCCGGGTTTGAGCGGTCGGACATCATATCCGGCCGCTTTCAGGATTTCAGCCGCTTTCAGGCAGCGACCGCCGGCAGCACAGTGCAGGTACACGATCTTATTCGCAGGGAGCAATGCCTTGAGTTTTTCGGCCGCGACGCCAGCCTTGAGGTCCGAGAGGGGGAGGTGTTTGGCGTCTTGAATATGACCGTCCTTCCATTCGTCGGCTTCACGGACATCGATCAGAACTGCCTTCTTATCTGAAATGGCCTTTTTTACCTCGTCTGGCGTGTCCTTCGTGTGTTTTGCAGCAAACGCCGTGAGGGTTATCACTGCCACGGTCACCACTCCGAAAAGCATCCGTTCCATCGGTCGAACCTCCCGTTGAGAATGTCCTCGGCCAACACCTTGATGGCCGCTCTAGTTGTTGATCCACAACTGGCCGTTCGGTTACAAAAAATCCTGATTGGCAAAGAGTTCGCAGTTTCGATGTAACCATCTCCATCGTCGCGGATCACTGTACTGACACGTTACATTCTTCGTGGAGACAGCCATGACAGTGATCAATGCACCCGCCACATCCATCAGTCGCAAGTCATCCGACCGGAGAACGCATCGCCTGATCTGCGTGGCTGCTGGCGGACTTGCTCTCCTCGGTGGCACTCTCGCTTTGGTTGTTCACCCGTGGTTCGCATCTCTCGCCGCAGTCGGTGGGATCTGGCTGATCTTCGCCCCGGAATCGAATGGGCTTAACTGACATCCACATACTCTCATAAGGACGATGAAATGAATTGGAACAGATTTCGCCGGATTTTCGCGGTGGCCTGCCTTTCGGTCGGTTTCGGTTTGAATGTCGGCGTTGCCGCCGACGAGAAAGCGGCTGCCCAACCTCAGAAGGGGCCGGGCGGGAAGGACGCCGCGTTCGCCGCCGACCGCGATACTTTCCACTTTCTGCTTGAAAACCACAAGGCGATCAAGCGAACGGTGAAGAAACTCGACAACGGCGTCGAGACAGTGACAGAGTCGGAGAACGCCGAGGTGGTGAAGAAAATTCAGGAACACGTCCCGGCAATGTATGAGCGGCTGAAATCCGGTAAGGGCGTGAGGTACTGGGATCCACTCTTCGCCGAAGCGTTCAAGCACGGCAAGAAGATGAAGATGACCATCGAGAATACGAAGACCGGCGTGAAAGTCGTGGAAACGTCGGACGAAGCCGAAGTCGTGAAGATCATCCAAGCCCACGCCGAGGTGGTGTCGAAGTTCGTCGAGAAGGGCTTCGAGGAAGCCCACAAAGAACACCCCGTGCCCGGACCAGAGAAGAAGTGAACAGGCACGACCCGAGTGACGCAGAAGCCACTTTGCCAGGAACAGCACCGCCGAAACGTAGAAAGAGAAATGCCATGGAACCGCTGATACTGTTGGGACTCCTCCTCGGCTGGTTCGTCCTCCAGATTTGGGTGTTGCCGAAACTGGGGGTTCGGACCTGAATGTCGGGCTCCTGTCAGCCGCGGTCGCGGCCGAACACACCGGATCCGATCAGCCCGAAGTCCATCAGTCGGGATGGAGAATAACCCATGAGTATGGATCATCGATCCGGATCAGTTGCCCGCGTGCTCGGGGTCGTAAAGACTCTCGTCACGGCGACGCTCGCGATCGCGGCCCTCGTCCTCTTCCTCGCGTGGATGGGCGGGGCGTTTCACGAGAAAGTACCGCCCGGCGTCGCTACAGTCATGCGAACGAAAGCGGCCGGGCGGACGCTCGTCACGACGGAGCGGTCCGTCGGAATGGAGATGGTGACGGCTGTCGGGTCAGTCCAGCCGCGACGGAAGACGGATGTGGCGAGCCAAATCCTGGCGGGTGTCCGCGAGATCAAACCGCGCCCGGGGGATCGCGTAAAGGCCGGGGACGTACTGATTGTCCTGGATGACCGTGAGCTTGTCGCGCAGCAGCGGGAGGCGGTTGCATCACTGGCCGCCGCGGAAGCCGACCTCGTCACTCGCCGATCAAACTTTCAGCGGATCAAAGCTTTGGGTAATGGAGCAGTAAGTGCGGAGGAACTCAACAACGTGGAAGGGGCCTTCCGCGTTGCGGAAACCCAGGTGAAGCGAGCGAAGGAAACCATCAGCCGCATCGAGGTGCAAATCACATACACAAAGATCGTAGCCAACACTGACGGTCTGGTTTCGGAACGCTTTGCCGAACCGGGTGATGTGGCTACTCCTGGGAAACCGCTCCTCACGGTGTATGACCCGAACGACCTCGAACTTCAAGTCAACGTTCCAGAGAGTCTCGCTGCAGGGATCATCGTGGGGCAAAAACTCGGCATCCGCATCGATGCGAACAACTTAGTCACATCTGCACCCGTTCGGGAAATTGTTCCACAAGCCCAACAAACCAGTCGCTCAGTATTGGTGAAACTTGCCCTGCCGCAATCCTCGTCCAACCCGATTATTCCGGGGATGTATGGTCGGGCAGCGATCCCCGCCGGTCGCGTCGAACGGGTCTGGCTCCCGCAATCGGCCGTGCTCCAAATGGGGCAACTCGATCTGGTGGAAGTCGAGGAAACAGATGGAACGCTCTCCCGCCGCTTCGTTCGAGTGGGTCGGATCGTTGACGACATGGTGGAAATCCTGGCTGGGCTATCGCATGGCGAACGCGTCGCATTACCCGCCAAATAGTGAACACAATCATTCCCGCACGGAATCCTTGCTATGAATTCCAAGTCTGCTGACGGGGGGTTCATCTCACGCCTCATTGCAGCATTCCTCCACGGGAACCTGTCAGTCCTCATCATCCTCGTCATGCTCGCCGGTGGCGCGACGGCGCTCTTTCTCACGCCGCGCGAAGAAGACCCGCAGATCGTGGTTCCACTCGCTGATATTTACATCCGAATGCCAGGCGCGAGTGCCGAGGAGGTCGAGCAACTGGTGTCGTCGAAACTGGAACGCCTGCTGTACCAGATCGACGGTGTGGAGTATGTGTACTCGATGTCACGCCCCGGCGAGGCAATCGTAACAGTCCGCTTCTACGTCGGCGAAAAGCGCGAGAACAGCCTCGTCAAGATTTACAACAAGATTTCGATGAACGCGGACGTGGTGCCGCCCGGGGTCACGGGTTGGGTGGTCAAGCCGGTCGAGATCGACGACGTGCCGTTCGTGAACGTAACGGTGTGGAGCAAGACGGCCGACGACTTTACCCTCCGCCGCGTTGCCGAACAGGTCGAAGTGGCCCTGCAAGGCGTCCCGGAAACTGCCCGGACGGAAGTAGTCGGTGGACGACGACGGCAAATCCGCGTGCAACTCGACCCGGAACGAATGGCTTCTCGACAGGTCACGCCGCTCGACGTGGACCGCGTGCTGCGGGGCGCGAACATCAACGTTCATGCTGGGGCACTCAAGGCGGACAACCGGGAGTTTTCTGTCGAGAGTGGTCCGTTCGTCCAGACTACGCGGGAGGCCGAAACGCTCGTAGTCGGCGTCTACACCGGGCGGCCCGTCTACCTCCGTGACGTGGCAACCGTCACGGATGGCCCGGAAGAGCCGACGAACTATACCCGCATCAGCTTCGGCCCCGGCTCGAAGGGGGAGAACCCGGCCGAGGCCAGCACTGGGGCCGACTTCCCGGCGGTCACGGTCGGTGTCGCCAAACGGAAGGGGAGCAACGCCGTCGTCGTGGCGCGTGCGTTGGAAACGAAAGTCGAGGAACTCCGCCGCGACGTGATCCCGCACGATATCGAAATCCGGGTGACGCGGAACAACGGCGAGACGGCCGACGAGAAAGTGACAGAACTGATCCGTGAACTCGGCCTCGCCATCATTATCGTGTCGGGGCTGGTCATGTTTTCGCTCGGCTGGCGGGAGGCGATCATCGTTGTCACTGCCGTACCGCTCACGTTCGCGCTCACGCTGCTCGTCAATTACCTCGCCGGCTATTCGATCAACCGCGTGACGTTGTTCGCGCTCATCCTCGCCCTCGGCCTGGTAGTGGACGACCCGATTGTGGACGTGGAGAACATCTTCCGCCACTTCAGAATGCGGAAGAAGCCTCCGAAGGAAGCCGTGCTCGAAGCAGTGAACGAGGTTCGGCCGCCGATTATCGTGGCCACACTCGTCGTGATGGTGTCATTCCTGCCAATGTTATTCATTACTGGCATGATGGGGCCGTACATGCAGCCGATGGCGCTGAACGTCCCGGTCGCCATGTTCATGTCGATGGTGGTCGCGTTCACCGTGACGCCGTGGCTGAGCTACCACGTACTGAAAGGCATCTATGGAAAGGGCGGACACGAACCGGTCGATACAAACAAGACGCTCACCTATCGCGCGTACCAGGCTGTGCTGACGCCGTTTCTCAACTCCCGCTTCGCGGCTTGGATGCTGATCGGGTTTACGATACTGCTGTTCCTAGCCTCAATGGTTTTACCAGCGCTCGGTCTGGTGCCGCTCAAGATGCTCCCGTTCGACAACAAGAACGAGTTTCAAGTACTGGTGGATCTGCCAGAAGGCACAACGGTCGAACAGACCGACGCGGTACTGAAGGCCCTGGCCGATGAAGTGCGGACGGCCCCCGAGGTGCGAGAGGTGCTCAGCTATGCTGGCACCGCTTCGCCGATGGACTTCAACGGGATGGTCCGACACTACTACTTGCGGCAGCAACCGCACCGGGGCGACCTGCGGGTGAACCTGGTCCCGAAGGAAGAAAGACAACACCAGAGCCACGCTATCGTGCTGCGAGTGCGAAACGATTTGCAAGCTGTGGCCGACAAGTACAACGCACGGATCAAGTTCGTCGAAGTACCTCCCGGCCCGCCAGTGCTGAGCACGCTGGTGGCTGAGGTCTACCCCAAGGTCGGACAGGGCGATGCAAGCCTGCGGTCGGATACGAAACACGTCCGCCAACTCTTCGCCGACGCCAAAGACGTGGTGGACGTTGACGACACGTTCGAGGCCGAGCGGTCCCGGTTCGTTTTCCAGGTGGACAAGGAGAAGGCGTCGCTCACCGGTGTAACCACCGAGCAGATCGCCAACACGCTGCGAGTCGGGTTGCAAGGGATGCAACCGGGCGAGGGGAACGTGCAGGACTTCCGGGCCGGTGCTGCGCACCTGCCGCGCGAACTGAACCCGCTCGCGATCGTTCTACAACTGCCCCAGCGAGAACGGGGCAGTCTCACCGACTTGACGCGACTCGGCGTGAAGACGCCGACCGCTGAGATCGTCCAACTCGGCGAACTCGGCCGGTTCGAGGAGTTGCCCGCGGAGCAGACCATCTACCACAAGAACCAGCGGCGGGTGGCCTACGTGTTCGGTGACACCGCCGGCCGTACGCCGGGGGAAGCGGTGATCGGCCTCATCCTCGCACTACGGGACAAGCCGACGCCTGGCGGGGCCGAAGTCGTTTGGACGGGCGAAGGGGAGTGGAAGATCACCCTCGATGTCTTTCGCGATCTTGGCCTCGCGTTCGGTGGGGCGTTACTCATGATCTACATTTTGATGGTGTACCAGACGGAAAGTTACCTCATTCCGCTGGTGCAGATGATCTCCATCCCGCTCACAGTTATTGGGATCATGCCGGGCTTCTGGCTGCTCAATGTGTCCACCGGGGCGACAGTAGGCGGGTACGCGAACCCGGTGTACTTCACGGCCACGGCCATGATCGGGATGATCGCGCTTGCCGGCATCGCTGACCGGAACGCCATCCTCCTGCTCGACTTCATCCAGCACGTTCGGGCACGCGGGGCGACGCTGAAGGAAGCGCTCATCGAAAGTGGTGCCGTGCGGTTCCGGCCGATCCTGCTCACCGCCGGGGCGGCAATGCTCGGGGCGTGGCCGATTACCCTCGACCCGGTATTCAGCGGTCTCGCCTGGTCTCTCATCTTCGGGCTGACGGTGTCCACAGCGTTCACTCTGATCCTGGTGCCCGTTGTGTACTGGATGCTGTATCGCAGCACGGAACAGCCATCGTACGCTGCGGATGTGCTGATGGTGCCAGCCCCGGCGGCGGCCAACCGCCCGGACACGGCATGACAGGGCCCTGTGAGGGGTACACAAACACAAGACGATCGGAAATTAGAGTGTGTGGCGACCGTGTTTGCCGCTCTCGGCAGCCCGACCCGATTCGGGTTGCTGCTACGACTCGTCGAGCGGTCGTATACGGTGAACGATCTGGCGGCTGCCGCGGGGGCCAAGCACGCAAAAGTCTCGCAACAACTCGGCACCTGAAGCGGGCAGGCCTTGAACGCTCCGTCCGTACCGGCACCGCCGTGACTTATTCGACCGACGGGCCGGAAGTCGATCGGATCACCGAACTTGCAGTTCATGTGCTCCAAGGAGTCATAAGCCGAAGATACACCTATCTCCATCACGCCCAATGATGATCAGGGAATTGCAACACGGATCATCAGGAATCAAGTTGCTTCGGTCCGACGCACCGAAGCCGGCAAATGTCCTGAATGTCTTCAATACCATTTTTGGGCGAACATCATTGACTTCGGACTCACTGTCCGAAATCAGTCTCGCACCTGTAGTACCATCATGATGAGTTTCGCCAGCGGATGGCCCGCTCGACACGGCCTACGATCGCTCGCTCCAACACCGCGCTTGGAATGTCTGCTGAAACGGCGGAACGACTCAGGATCGATTTCACAAGCGGCTTGGCCTTGCCGCTCGCCGGGATGTAGGAGAGGAACTCATGAGCAGCGGGGAGGGTGAGTGCGATATCGAGAGTTTCCAGTAGCTCGTTCAACAATTCCAGCACGGTGTGCAAGTCGCGGAGTGGTTCCGTGGCGTCGCCGGTCAGCAGATTCTGAATCGCATCCGCAATGATCCATGCGTGCAACGACGACACCCGCGACGCGGCGGCGAGAGTTTTGGCCCACCGTGGCAGTTTGACAATCCCCGTCAGCAGCAGTTCCCTCATGGTGCCGCCGAGCATTGGTCCATCGAGACGGCCGTCGTCAATCGCGGCGATGAGCACATCCGTCGCCAGTTGACTTTCCGCAGGGTCTTTCGCGGCAAGTCCCAACGCAAGCAGCAGGCGGGCCATCGGCCCCATCGGGCGATCGGGGCCGAGCAACGTTTTTAGGTAGCAGCGGTTGCTCCACAGGGCTTCCCACCAGTCGAGGTTCCCGCCGAGCCGCATTGCCCCGATGGCGAAATAGGATTCGAGTGCCAGAGGCCAGAGTGTCGCCAACCAGCGGACCGTGGCGGTGTCCGGGAGGCCGATGGTGTCGCCACGGCTCGTCGGCTTCAAGGCCCGGATCAACGCCACGGTGGGCTGATCAACCGCGACCGCGTTCGGGGTCGGGGGTTCTGCGGTGATCACGAAGTGAGCGGCCTGCTGCCGTTGTGATGAGACCGGAAGGAATCGGGCCGCCTCCGCAGCATCCGGACCGAGGCCCGGGTGACGTTTGCGAACTGCGTCGTCATTGGAAAATGGCACCCGAGCCCGAGCCGCTGCGATCCACAACGCGGCCGTGGGGCCGTACTTCACCCTCTCGGCCCCCAAGGCATGCCGCAGTGCATCGCCGTATTCGCCGGGAACAGTGGTGGAACCTTTCAACGCTTGCGCACGATGTTCTGGAGCCAGCCGCAAGAGGGATTGCACCTGATCGTAGATGTCAGCCACCGCGGCATGTTCCCGAGCACGATCGACGAGTGTCCGCGGGTCGATCCAGCCACCGGCATGCGTCGGGGCTGCAAGCAGAGGCCGGGCGTCCCGAATTGCCACTCGCTTCGTGATCGCCGCGAGGCGATGCAGCGAAAACTGAATCATCGACGGTGTAGTGTGTAGTTGTTTCAGGCCAGGCGATGGGCCCGGGGGATTGCCGGTCGCCCATGCGAGAGCCAGGCAACATAGATCGGGGAGCGGGCCGACATGTTCCAGGTAGCCGCTACCCATACGCTTCAACAGCGTCATGGCCCGTTTCTTCAGCGGTCCGATCCGCTGATCGAAATCGTCAGGGTGTTCACTGCAAAGACTAGAGACGCCGTCGAGCACGCGTTCGAGTTCGTCGGGTTGATCGGGCGATTCGAGGATCGTCGCAAAGGCGTCGATCACAACGTCGAGCTCCCTGATCGGTTCGATCGCGATTTGCAATCGTGGGACGTTTGCGCCATCGAGATCGACGGCCGTCAGGGAACCTTTACCAGATTGTGCGAGTGCAACGATCGCATCGATCCCGATTCGCTTTCGCAGAGCAGGTGTAAGCGAGGCCACTTCCGCGGGGACAATGAAGGCCGTTTTCTCCACTGGTGGCACCGGCACTGCGATTGTGCTCCACGGACGGAGCCGTTTACGGAGGGTCGCTGCGATGTTGTCGGCTTTCTCTTGGATGGCAACCGTCAATTGTGCCACGCCGCGCTCGCCGTATTTGTCAAGGAAGTCGAGTGCCGCTTTCTGAACGTCCGCCGATTCGTGGGTCAACGCGTCCGTCACAATGAGTGCCGCGTCGGATCGCGATGCTGGTTCGGAAGTCACGACGCGGTCGAGCAGTTTGATCGCTGCGGTCACAGTCCCTTTGGACCGGGCTATGAGAGCAGGGCGAATCGGGTCGAGGACTGTCTTCGCCGGTAACTGTCCCGCGTTCTGAACAATGCTGATCGCATTCAAGGCGAAGGTCACGGTGGGTGGGATCGTACTCGACAGCAGGGACAAGTATCGCTCGACCCGTTCCTGCCGTTCGGGAACTGTCGGCGTCAGGGCTTCGTGAAACCGCGAGAACCAGCCCGCACGATACTGGGCAAAGTCACGCTCCAGAGCCTCCAGGCTGGCAACGAGCAATCTGGCGCGGTCGAGTGTACCATCGGCAGCGAGGGCCACGAGCCCCCGTTCCCAACTGTGATCCGGATGGCAGTACTTGTCGGCATTCGCCAGGCTCCACTCGCCGCCGCCTTCGAGGGTGAAGAGCTTCCAGACTTCGTCGAGCAGTTCGGGATCGGCCGTCAAGGCGTGCTGCACGCCCTTCTGCCTCGGCAGGCCATTGTGGTGGTCGAGCATGCCAAGTAGGTAGTTGTCAGTCTCCGGCCGCGGGCAGATGCCTTCACGCACAAGCCGCCGCACGCCCACCCAGGTGCCGGGGTGCTCGTCGAGAATCTGCGTCGCCCAGGCTCCAA
>JBGSSZ010000493.1:0-6890 GCA_041736785.1 Limnoglobus sp. | reverse complement strand
CCTGCCTCACGCTCCTGCTCGGCTATAGCCTCATCGCCAATCTCGCCCGCCCCGCCCTCGACAGCGACACGCTCGTCGCCGAGTTCGACAACCGCAGCGGCGGGGAACGCGAATTCGACCTGTGGCGGCAGACCGAAGGCGTGCCTCCGCTGCCCGAGGATTTCGACCTCCGCTATATGACCTTCGCCGGGCGGTTGGCCCTCCAGCACCGCAGTGTCCCCGCGATCCGCCTCCAAGCCGGCAACGGTCGCGACGCCATCATCTATTATGTCCGTGATTCGCAGTTCCGCCTCGACGGCGTCGCCGACATCACCGGCAGTCAGGGCACCGTCCGCGTCTACCGCGATCAGCCCGGCGGTTGGACGATCATCGTCGTCCACAGCGGCAACTCGCTCGCACCTTTCCTGCACCGGGCCGGGTCGTCCGTCTGAAACTCGCTACAATTCCTTCATGAACATCACACTCGAATACTGTGCCGCCTGAGGCTACGAACCCAACGCCCTCAGTTTGACGGGCAAACTTATCGAATCGCTGAAGCAGCGCCTCGCCGGATTCACGCTCATCCCCAGCCGCGGCGGTTGCTTTGAAGTGACCGTCGACGGCGACCTGATCTACTCCAAACTAGCCACCGGCGAATTCCCGGACGAGGGAAAGATTCTTGATGCGATCGTCGGGCGGATGAAGAAGAAAGGGTAGAATTCCCAGCAATTCGGCAATCGGGCCGCAAACAATGCCAAATCTCTACACACTCAAATCGGCAACAACTGCGACTACAATACGGTTGGGGACAGGGACAGCTAATCGAGCACGCCTTCGCCCTCAGGAGAGAACCTCTACTGCCAACGCGGAGCGTACTGATCTCGATACCATTCGAATAGTTTGAGAACCGCATCTTTCGAGAAGGCTTCTTCGGGTTTGCTCGCCGGAGAACGATCTGATTGATTACAAAGATTGGCGAACTCGGACGGAAAGCAGGGTTCTGAACCTAGCAGAACGCAGGATACATCAAGCTCATCCGCAGTTCGGCTGCAGAGGTCCGCGAACGAATTCAAACGGGCCAAGTTCATCTGCGTCACGGATTCAGCATAGCCCCAAATCATGTCTTCGAGGACAGAGACCACCACGACCCCGGATTCCTGGTGAGCGGTGACGGTCAGTTCTGCCACCACGTCATGGAAGACAGCCCTGGCTCGCAGTTCGACCGATCTCCATCCAGTGGTACCGAACAGCGACATGAGATTGGGGTAAGACAGGTCCGGTACATCCGTGTACTCGCACTCATCTTCCTCAACACAGAGGCTGGGGGAACTGATTTCAGACCGCCCAACCAGTTGGGGAATTAGCCTACTCAAGCCCACGGGCATACCCTGGCGTGGCAGCATGAGGCATTGCAGAAAAGCCCCACCGATGCGGGGGCCGTGCTTGAGTTCAGACATAACTACTTCCCGAACTGGATGGAACAACCTGGATGAAGAAGAAAGGGTGACTCATGTTGTGCTTCTATTGCACAGATGTCGGCGACCGGCTGCAACAGAGGCTACCATGAAATGTTACATGTCCTGCCTTCGCAATAATCTGAATCAGGGTAAGCAACTGAGAATAGATTGAGCGAAGAAAAGGGGACATCCACATTTATCTTGACATTCTCGTCAAGGTTTTTAGTCTGGCCGGATGCCCCGCACAGCTCGGGGAGCCCTCGGCGGCTATTGTTATCACGTCCTCAACCGCGGTAACGGTCGCCGGACCGCAAGCCGGCCTGGACACAGCGTTCGGCGACCCAGCTCGGCCTCCGGAAGGAGGAGGCGAAATAAATGTGAATGTCCCGTGAATGTCCCCTTTTCTTTGTGCTTTGCTTTTCTTTGCTAAGTTAATCGCGTGACAGACCACTAGTGAAGTCGTCTTATAATTAACCTAACCACTCTACGCATATATGCAATGACAAAGAAGCATACACAAAAAACATAAGTCCATAACACCGGATATACTAAGAGCTTGAGATTCACAACATCGCGCTTAAATGTATTAAATGGCACATCGCTATAAGTAGTCGTATAAATGCCGTATACATCATAGAAAAGATATAGATTAATGGAAACAACGCCAGAGTTGTCGGAAAAAACAACACGACTGCCAAGGATGCATGCATGATAAGTGGCCTCGACTTCTATTGCGTATATGACAAGAACCATTGCGCCGACTGCTGCAATAATAGTTATTATCCATAACGAGTCCTGCCGCAATATTCTAGCAATACTCAAAAGCTCAGTTCGCTCCATTTAGGACGAGGAAAGGGGACATTCACGTGAATGTCCCCTTTTTTCTTTGCTTTTCTTTGCCCCTTTTCTTTGCCAAGTACACTAGAATTCGGTTGGGGACAGCTTACTTCCGATGTAGTCGTCATTCCAGTAGATCAAGCATATCCTCGTCTTCATTTTTCGATTCTGCAGCAGTTCCCTTAACAATGTTATATTTGATCAGGCTGTTATAAGAAATGTTGTAACAGCTATCAAATAAAGCAAATAAAGCAATAATGTCATCTTGTGTTGGCTGATGAGGTAGAATAAAACAATTGTCGTTATAAGTTTGAATAAACCAGCGGCCAGATGAGGAATAACTGAGCCAAAATACAGGGCTTGCCGCCACTCCACTTGAATCGAATGCGTGGCACTGTATATGCAGTACTCCTCCAACTGGCCTGACGTGGCACCCTATTTTTTCAGAATTAAGTGCCGCCGCCAAACTTTCCATCATCTCTTTTCTTTTCATATTAGATAACTCCGCAGCTAAATCGGAACACGCCAAAACTGACTGCTTGACCGTCTGGTCTGTTCCTGAGCAACTCAAGCCTGTTCTCAGCAACGAGTCGAAATCAACATGGCTTACTTAGGTCTCCGATACCATTGTTGTTATTAAAGTATATTATGCGCAGATCGAAACAGCTCCACTTGACGATTTCTTTCTTTCTGGCCAAATAGGTGTAATCAGAGATCCCCTTTTGTCTCCCATCTTGGCCCTTAATTTCATCCTATTGCGAGGGTCTGTCTTCTCGCCAAGTTCAGCTCAAACTGAGCGGCCCGTCTTTGCAGTAATCGGGGTTGCCGAACTTTTCAATATTGTGGCCGAAGCCGTGGGCGAGGTTCAGCAGCAGGCGATTGTGCGGCACCTTCCGGAACTTCCTGGCCTGGCCCAGTTTGAAATTCAGGCCGCCGCCGAGCAGCACAAAGGGAATATTGTCCAGCGTGTGCGAGTTGCCTTTGCCGAGCTCATTGGTCCAGACGATCGTGGTGTTGTCGAGCAGTGAACCGGTGCCGCCGGGCTCTTTGGTTTCGCTGAGCTTCTTCGCCAGATAGGCCATCTGCTCGCAGTACCAGGTGTTGATCTTGATCAGCTTTTCCACGGCGGCTTTGTTGCTGTCGGGTTCGTGGCTGATGGCGTGATGGCCATCGTTGATGCCGAGCCACTTCATGCGGGCTCCGCCGACGGAGTTGGTAATCTGATAGGTCGCCACGCGGGCGAAATCGTTGGCGAAGCTGTTCACCAGCAGATCGATCTGCATGCGGCTGAGCTTGGGGAGATTGTCATTATCGCGGCGGGTGCCGGGCTCGAGCACAGGCTCCGCGTGCGCGAGGGCCGCACCGGCATCGGCCTTGAGTTCCTTCTCCATCTCCCGCACGAAGGTCGCGTGCTCGTCGAGCAGCTTCTGATCCTCGCGACCGACGGCACCGCTGACTTTCTTGAGATCGTCGCGGACCTCGTCGAGAATGCTGGCGAGGGCTTCGCGGTCCTTGCTGCGGCCGTAGAGCTTGCTGAAGGTCTGATAGGGGTCGTCGCAGGGTGCGATCGGTTTGTTGGCACCGGCGTAGACCATGCGGGTCCAGGTGTCGGCACGTTCGGGGACCATGACGCCGAGTTCGAGGCTGCCGAAGCGGGTGCGGGTGGCAGCGTCTTTCTGGAGGAAGTTGCGGATTTCCTGATCGATGGAGATGCCGCTAGACCAGCCGGCAGGGGTGTGGGAGCCGCCCTGGATGTTGCCGGGGAAGAGTTCGACACCGGTGAGCAGGCAGCCGATGCCGCGCATGTGGTTGTCGCCGTCGCCACGGACTTTGTCGCAGACACCCTGCAGGGTGAGCAGCTTGTCCTGGAACGGTGCCAA
The DNA here is from genome assembly GCA_041736785.1 of Limnoglobus sp. Taxonomy (GTDB): domain Bacteria; phylum Planctomycetota; class Planctomycetia; order Gemmatales; family Gemmataceae; genus JBGSSZ01. The sequence goes on along the minus strand of JBGSSZ010000493.1, from coordinate 2,737 downwards.
GGGCTTGAGGATTTCCTTGAGGGCGAACTTGGAGCCTTCCTCATCGGGCCAAAAGTTCTGCGGCACGACGCCGTTGGGCGAGAAGATCACGACGAGCCGCTGCTTGCGTTTCGCCTGATTGGCGAACGCCAGGCTGGGCAAGTTCAGCACAAACGGCACCGCGGCACTGCTGACGCCGAGGTTACGGAGGAATTCGCGACGCTTCATGATGTCTCCCAGGATTATCGGCCCCGCAGTGCCGACATCGCCATCACTTCGACAGCCAGCTTGCGGATGTTGTAGTCGTTTTGCACGAATGCGGTCCGCAGTTCGTCGTTGGCCTTCGCGCCGTACGCTCGCACCGGTTGCTGCACCAAGTGGTGAAACAACTGCTCCGCGAAGGCGTCGTGCGCTTCCCCGCTCGTGCTGAGGAACTGTGCGAGTTCGCGGGCACCATTCACGCGGACAGTCTTGCCGTCCTTGGTCTGATAGCTGCCTCTGGCATCGATGCTGCGGCCCTGTTCCGTGTCGCGGAAGCGGCCAACCGCGTCGAAGTGTTCGAGCGTGAATCCGAGTGGATTGATCACGCCGTGGCAGGTGGCACAGGCGGTGGGCTTCGTCTGCAGGATCACGCGTTCGCGGGTAGTCATTTCGGGATGCAGTGCGGGTGCGAGCGGGGCGACGGCTTCCGGTGGCGGGCGCAGCGACACGCCGAGCACACCGCGAGCGAGGAACACACCGCGATGAATCGGCGAACTCTCCGCGGTGGTGGCGAAACTCGCCAGGAGATACGGATGGGTCAGCACGCCGGCACGCTTGTCGGGATCGAGCCGCACTTTCGCGAAGCCTTTCTGCTTCGCGGAGGTGCCGTAGAATTTCGCCAGCCGCTCGTTGACGTAGACATCGTTTGACAGCAGCAGTTGGCGAAAGTCCGCACCCGGCGACGCGAGTGTGTCGTCGAGGAAGAGTTCGAGCGAGGTCTTCAGATCGGCGATGGTTGCCGCGTCGAAGTCCGGGAACCGCTTGGCGTCCTTCATCAGGTCGTGCGGCTGGTCGGCGTGCAGCCAAGTCAGCAGGAAGCCGTGCAACTTCGCCTGTGCCCGAGGATCGGCGAGCATCCGCTCCGCCTGCCGCACCACCTGCTCGCGGGTTTTCAGTTCGCCCCTGCCAGCAGCTTTCAGAAGCTCTGCATCGGGGATCGAGTCCCAGAGGCCGAACGACAATCGCGATGCGGTGTCGTACGGGTCGCTGCCGCCACTCACTTCGCGATAGAGGAAGAACGGCGACTTGAGCGTGAGCAGCACCACGCGTTTCACTGCTGCAGCCGGATCCTTCGCTTCCGCAAACTGCTTGTCGATCAGGAGCGACTTTTGCTCCGCGGTCAGTGGTCGGCGAAACGCCCGCTCGGCGAACGTGTTGCAGAATTCGACGAGCTTCTTCGTAAAATCGCCACTGCCTTCTTTGGTGCCTGCCAGTTCGTTGAGCTTCACACCCACATACGCTGCTGCGTCGAGTGCAGCCTCCGTAGTTGCGGCGTCCCACTCGCGGCTGACAAACGTGCCACGCTCCCAGCCGCGGCTGCGATCGTCCGGCGGGAACCGGCTCGCGCACACATACTGCGTCGCTGCCTGCACGGGAACCAGGTGCTTCGCGGCGATCACTTCCACCGTGCCCGCTGGCCGCACCCAGGAGAGCGAGATCGACGACTTCACCTTTGGCGGTTCGCCCGCGGGCTTCTTCTCGTTGTCCGCCTTGCCCTGCTTCCCCTTCGAGTAGTCGAGCCGTAGCGGATAGACGCGACCACCCACAAGGAACATGCGGCCACGGAACTCCGTGTCGTGGCCCGACTTCACCCAGGCATCGATGAGCGGCACCTTGAGATCGTTCAAATAAAGTCGTCCCGCGTGCGGCGTGCGCACCACAAACTCATACTCGCCCGTCTCGGGAGCGATCAGCGAGCCCTGCCAGTTGATCGAGTAGCTGTGCGGCTCGAGCTTCCCCGGCAGCGGGCTCGCGCTGGCATAGTCGAAGTCCACGACCGCGTCGACGCGCTGCGAGATGCCGCGGCCGCGGAAGTCCATCTGGAAGGTGCGGTTGAAGTAGTCGCCGGTGAGGCCGTGCTTGTCGCCAAGCTTGGGAGCCGCTCGGAAGCTGCCGATCACATCTGCGACCGCGTGGCGATACTGCGTCACGGTGAGCCTGGCCAACTCGATGCGAGCCGGCGTGTTGCGGGCCCGAGCGATCTCAGAATAAAACTTCGGATGGATCTCCGCCGCGATGCTCTTCGCCACGTCCATCGACAGCGAGCCGGGGTCATTCTCCGGCATCGTCTTCTGAATCACCTCGGCCAGTTGCAGCACTGACTTGTTCCCCGCTAGCGGCTGCGGGTGCTTCTTGGTCCCCTGCCCCGCGTCACCATGACAGCGGGCACAGTGCTCGGCGTACGACTTCGCCCCATCCGCCGCGGGCAGGGATACAGCACTGAACAGGACAATTGTGAAAGCGCGAATCATGCGATGAGCAAACCGGCGGATCACGCTATCATTGCAGATGTGCCCTCGATTTCAAGCCCGACACACGCCTCCAACCGTGACGCAAAATCATCGGTGCCCACAGCCTGTGTCACGTGATTGTAACTTGTGGGTCAGATGCATAGGTTTTGTGCGTCTCACATCGAAGACGTTCCGTCTCCGTCGAGGTGTTGCCATGTATCGTCTCTCCCTGGCGAGTGCTCTTATGACCCTCTCGATCGCGTCTG
>JBGSSZ010000492.1:0-2663 GCA_041736785.1 Limnoglobus sp. | reverse complement strand
ACGCTCGGCGATCTGCACGACGCGGCCGTCACGCTCGTCGGCGGCGGGGAGATGGCCAACGTCGCAGAGGCACTGTCGCACGTCGACGTCGGCACCGCGATTGGCGAACTGCCAAAGGGCGTCAGCCGCACGTCAATCCAGGACGACTTCGAGCGACAAATGAACGCTCTCAAGCTCGAGAAGTTTAAGAAGACCACAGCCGAGGAACTCACGCTCGACCTGCGGGAGAACCGCCACGTCAAGACGCCCGAGGCGGCGTTTCTCGATCTGAATCGCTCGTCGTTCCTGCATCGCCTCCGCGTGCTGGAGATCGGCTTCGCCAAGCCACTTCCTCAACGAGCGGCACAGACCACCTGGGCCGAAGCCTGGAAGCTGCAGTGGAGCCCGGAGCACGAAATCGCGCTCGTCGAAGCGGTGCTACTCGGCGAGACCGTCGAACTCGCCACCGCGTACAAGTTCAAACAACTCCTCGACACCGCGACCGGCATCGCAGTCGCCGCGGACGTCGTGAGCGACGCTTGCACCTGCGGCATGGCGTCGTCGATGGACCTGGCCCGCAAGCGATTGCAGGAGCTCTCGGCGATCAGCAGCGATCTCGCCGCCATCGCCCACGCGGCCACCGCACTGAGCCAGGTCGTACGCTATGGCAATGTGCGGAAGTTCGACGCGACTCCGTTGCTGCCACTGATGGATGAGCTTTTCGTGCAGGGTGCACTCGCACTGTTTCCTTCCGCCAACTGCGACAACCAGGCCGCCGCGTTGATGACCGAGTCCATCGAAGAGTTGAACCGCATTTCGCTGGAGCACCACGAACGTGTGGAGGGCGCATTGTGGGTGACGCAGTTGCGGAAGCTCGCCGACGCCGACGATCGCAATCCCCTGCTCTCCGGCTATGCCTGTGCCGTCCTGCTGGAGCGAGGTCTGGTCGGAACGGAGGACCTGGCCCGCGATGTGTCGCGACGGCTCTCGCCGGGGATTCCCGCGGACCTCGGTGCGGGATGGTTCGAGGGCTTGTCGAAGCGGAACCGGGCTGCACTCTTGGCACGTCAGGCCCTCTGGGTCGAACTCGCCGCGTATGTGCAGTCGCTCGACGAGGAGCAGTTTAAGAGAGCGATCGTCTTCCTGCGGCGGGCGTTCGGTGGATTTTCCCCGCACCAGAAGCGGCAGATCTGCGAGAACCTTGCCGAGCTTTGGGGCGTCAACGCCGACGACGCCACGGAGACGCTCAGCAATCCGCTGAGCCAGGACGAAGAAAAGAAACTCGCCGACCTCGGTGATTTCAATTTTGACGACGTGTAAACATCCCCAGTGAGACCCGCGATGCCCACGCCTGCCGACCCGACCCAACTCCTCCGCTGGCGGCTGATCCTCGGCAAGGATTCGCAGCTGTCGTTTGAGGGCATGGGGGGCGGTACGCTGGGCGAGGCGTATTCCGAGATGGACGCTGCACTCGGTGCCATCTACGACGATGTGCCGGAGGACGGTGGATCAGGCGGGCCGCGCTCCGCCGGGCTCGAAGGCTCCGCGCCCCGACTCGCCAAATGGCTCGGCGACATCCGCACCTACTTCAAGGAAGACGTCGTGTCAGTGATCCAGACCGACGCCATCGAGCGGAAAGGGCTCAAGCAGCTTCTCTTCGAGCCCGAAACACTGAAGTCGGTGCAGCCGAACATCGCACTCGTCGGCACGCTCATGTCCCTATCCGGCAGGATCCCCGAGCGGACCAAAGATACCGCCCGCATGGTGGTGAGTGCCGTGGTCGAGGAAGTGAAGAAGAAGCTCGAGCAGCGACTGCGCCAGGCCGTGCTGGGTGCCCTCAATCGCAAGGAGCACTCGCCGCTGCCGTCGGCGAGTGCGATTGACTGGAAGTGGACGATCGGCCGCAACCTGAAAAACTACAACGCGGAGATCGGCACGATCATCCCCGAGCGCGTCTACTTCTACAGCCGCTCGCAGCGGTCGAATGCCTGGACCGTGATCGTAGACATGGACCAGAGTGGCTCGATGGCGGACTCGGTCGTCTACGGCGCGATCTGCGGCTCGATCTTCGCCAGCCTCCCGGCACTCGATACCCACGTCGTGGCGTTCGACACCGAAGTCGTCGACCTGACCGAACAGTGCGGCAATGATCCTGTCAACATGATCTTCGGCGTACAACTCGGCGGCGGCACCGACATCAACAAGTCCGTGGCCTACTGCGAGAAGTTCATCGCTGACCCGAAGAAGACGCTCTTCATTCTGATCACTGATCTCTTCGAAGGCGGCAACCAGGCACAACTCGTACGGCGAATGGGAGAGATGGTCGCGGCAGGCGTCAAGGCGATCTGCCTGCTGGCCCTCTCCGACAATGGTGCCCCGTGTTACGATGAAGCACTGGCCCGCAAGCTCTCGGCGCTCGGCGTGCCGTGTTTCGCCTGCACTCCGGCACGACTGCCGGACCTCGTTGAAGGTGCCCTTCGCGGAGCCGACCTGACAAAACTCGCGACCAAAACCACGCCAGCAAAGTAAACCGACACTCTCGACTGTGTCACGTGATTGTAACTTGTGGGTCAGATGCATAGGTTTTGTGCGTCTCACATCGAAGACGTTCCGTCTCCGTCGAGGTGTTGCCATGTATCGTCTCTCCCTGGCGAGTGCTCTTATGACCCTCTCGATCGCGTCTG
>JBGSSZ010000472.1:0-1640 GCA_041736785.1 Limnoglobus sp. | reverse complement strand
GCGACGGAACGCACGCTCGCTGCGACGCCAGGCCATGCAGGAGCCGAGGAGTTGAAAGCCCTGCTCTATGCGGGTCTGACGGAAAACGAGTTCGCCGCAGATGCCGCTTCAGGGCCGCCGGAGCATTTCAACTACGACTACTGCGAGCAGCTTGGGCTCGCACTCGCGGGACAAGCGGAGAATCGCGAACGCGGCATGGCATTTCTGCGCGTCGCCGGTCGCGGCTTGCCCGAGCGCGGGCCGATCATCTTCTCGCATCTCGCTGCGATCGCGGAGGAATCGGGGCACGCCGACGCTGCTCGCGGCTATCGCGATCAGGTCAAACGGGCCGGCATCCAGATCGGCATCAAACAACTCTCCGCCGAGCAGCGAGGGCTCTACTTCACGGCCGTGCGTAAGCTTGCGGAGGAGGCCGAAGCTCGTGGCGACTTCGAAAACGCTGTCGGTGACTATCGACTGCTCCTTGAAAGCGGGCAGGGCGAACTCGAGACCTACCGCAAGCTCGCCGACCTTTACGAGAAAAACCACGACGATCTCAACGCTTTGCTCATGACCGAAACCGCTCTCGTCTACAGCGGCAAGGATCGCGATCTCCTCGAACGCAAGGACCGCTACTATGCGTTTGTGAAAGTGGACCGGCTGCGTGCTGTCCGCGACAAGGTCCACCGGTTCTTCGATGTCGACTATTGCGCAAACAAGGCTAAGGTGATCCTCGATCAGCGGGACGCCGATCTGCAGACTCTCGATTGGGCATTGCATCTGGCCCGGCTGGGAGCCGTCATTCAGCCCGATTCCGCCCCATTGCGACTGCTGGAAGCACGAGCCCTGCTGCGGAAGGGCGATCGCGACGCTGCACTCACCGTGCTCGAAGATCTCCGCGAGACCAAGCCCACCGGCAGCACCGACGATGCCTGGTACACCGCGACAAAAATCCTTGGTGATCTCTACGTCAACGAATTGAACCGCCCCGATCTCGCGGTCCACTGTTACCTCGACTACAAGGACTATTCCAAGAGCGGAGCCGACACGTATTTCAATGCCGCGAAGTGTTTTGAAGATATGGGCGAGACGAAAAACGCAATTCGCTACTACGAGCTCGTGACGGCCTACGATCAGCATCCGCGATATTGGGATGCGAAAAGTGCGATCGATCGTTTGAAAGCGTGAACTCCTCGTTGGCTCGTTCCCGAACCTTGATCGTGAACGAGGTTACGCCCACAGGAAGAAGAGCACTGTTGGCAGCACGACAGTGACTTTGAACGCAAACAGGCAGAGTGCAATCATGCCGAGCAGGCGGCCGGCTTTGGCGTTGCTCTCGCAGGTGGGGTCCATGCGGCCGTCATTGATGGCTTTGAGACAGGCGTTGCCCGCCATCCACGCGAAGACGCCGAGAGGACCGATCAGGAGTGCGACGATCCCGAGTGCGAGCACCCAGCGGGCGCGGTCTGGAGTGTCGTTTTCGCCGTGGCCGTCCGGGTCCATGGGATTCTCGGCAACAGGTTGTTCCGCGGCGTGGAAGCACCAAGCCGTCGGCCAGCGACTGATCGTTCGCGTCATGGCGTCCTCACTGACATTTGCCAAAACCTCATGGCGATCCTGTTCACGTCTCTGCTATCCTTTCGCCGGAGCCGCGTCCGGGG
>JBGSSZ010000437.1:0-10851 GCA_041736785.1 Limnoglobus sp. | reverse complement strand
GCCGCTCCAGCTGCCGCGGTCGCCGAGATAATCGAGGCTGACCACCACCGTGCTGGCGCAGTAGCCGATTTTGCGCATGCGGGCGGCGGCTTTGTGCACGAGCCGCATCAGCACACCGCGGGCGGCAGCGGCAGGTCGCTTGTCCGGCGGCAGAATGTGCGAATGACCCACGCTCCGCCGCGTCGTCGGTTTGTCCGGTACGTCGTGCCCGCGGAGCAGATACCACCAGCGCATGCCGAGGACTTTGCTCCCCCAGATGCGGCAGAGCGAGCCGGGGTCGAGCCGCATCATCTGCTCGACCGTGCTGACACCGTAGCGGTGGAATCGCTTTTCCATGCGGGAGCCGATGCCGCAGAAGTCCTGCAGCTTGATGCCGTAGAGCCGCTCGGGCAGGTCTTCGGCCCGGATCACCACCAAGCCGTCGGGCTTCTGCAGATCGGTGCCGAGCTTGGCGAGCATGACGCTCGGGCCGATGCCGATGGAGCAGGAGAGGTAGTCGCCGGCCCGCGTGCGGATCGCTGCTTTGACTCGGCGGGCGAGGTCCATGGCATGGTCCGGCTCGCGCTCGTCGCCGATCAGCTTGCAGTACATTTCGTCGATCGATTTCACTTCCGTGACGGGCACGCAGCTCCCGACGGCGCGGACGATTCGCTCGTGGGCCTCGATGTATTTGTCGTGCCGGGCCGTCACGAGGGTGACTGTCGGGCAGAGGTGCCGGGCCTGCCACACGGCCGTGCCGGTCCGAATGCCGCACGCTTTGGCTTCCTGGCTGGCGGCGATGCAGCAGGTGCTCATCACATTCGCCATCGGCACGATCGCGATCGGCTTCCCCCGCAATGCAGGATTCAGCTGCTGCTCCACGGAGGCGAAGTAGGAGTTCATGTCGATGAAGAGGTAGCGGAGTGAGCCGACCATCAGATATGACCTTTTGTACACTGTACACAGATTAACTGACTTTTTGGATATGTCAAACGCAGCAGGCGTTTCCTGTTAGAATGTCCGTCGGAAGGAGATGCCGATGCCGATCCACGACTGGACGCGAGTGACGCCGAACCGCTTCCATCACTTTCATCAGAAATGGACGATGGAAATTGCGGACGCGATGAACCGAGGATTGATGCCGCCGGGATACTTTGCACTGGCAGAACAACGGACTGGAGGCCCGGAGCCCGATGTGATTGCGCTTTCGATTCCAAACTTCCGCAGTGAAGTCGGAGGCGGGTTGTCGCTCGCCGAAGTACCAGTGAAGACGCAATATATTGCGAAAGCGGATGCAGTGCGTTACGCGGAAAAGGCGAACCGTATCAAAGTCCACTCGTCCGATGGTGATGTGGTCGCGATCATTGAGATTGTTTCTCCTGGCAACAAAGCGAGCCGGCACGCGGTCAAGTCGTTCGTCCGCAAAGCGATCGCGTTTTTACGGGCTGGGATTCATGTGCAGATCGTCGATCTCTTCCCGCCTGGCAAGCGTGATCCGGACGGCCTTCACAAACTGATCTGGGACTATCTGGACGATGACGATCTCGAACGCCCTGCGGACAAACCGCTCACGCTGGCGTCATACAGTGCCGGCCGTGAATACACTGCGTTCGTCGAATTTGTGGCGGTGCGCGATGCATTGCCAGTCATGCCTGTGTTTCTGACGCCGGACGAGTACGTCAACGTACCTTTGGAAGAAACCTATCTATCGTCGTGGGACGCGTTTCCCCAGGTGCTCAAAGCACCGTTGGAAGCGTGATCGCGGACAACCCGGCACTGAAGCAGGCGGTGCTGGCGGCACCAGTGGATGATCTGCCGCGGCAGGTCTACGCCGACTGGCTCGACGAGGCGGGCGACTCCGATCGTGCGGAGTTCATCCGCGCGCAGTTGAAGCTCGAAACCGAGCCGCCTTGGGAGCCATTCGCCGTGCGGGCCCGGCACCATGCTCCGCAATGGATTCATGGTCTACCCTGGCGGTCAACGCTACCGAAACTCGGCTCGGGCACCGTGGCGGACTGGCACGCCGAGAAACCCTTCCGCCGTGGCTTCGGTTGGTGCGTGCACGTCCGGCAGATGGGCGCGTTTCTCGAAATGGCACCGGAAATCTTCAAACACGAACCAGTGGGCGAGCTCGTCCTTCCCGCTGCAGGCCGCGACGAATGGGAGTCACTCGCGCAGGCCCCCTGGCTGACGCGGATCCAAAAGCTACGCTTCACTACCGGTTCCGGGCTCAGCGAGCCGATCCGCGCACTCGCACACTCGCCATACTCCGGCAACATCGACAGCATCGCGTTCGAGGTCAGCACCAGTCCGGGTATGGGCGCGGTCGTCGAAGGCCTCGTGCAATCCAAGCTGGTGCGGCAGTTGAAAAATCTCGAATTTCGCCTCGGTCACGATCGCGAAGGGGACATCCTTCAGGAGCTCAATGCCGCCCGCGATCTGAAGCTCGAGCGGCTCGCACTGTCCACGATGGGCCAGGGCTCGGAAGCACTGGAGCATCTGAGCGGGCTTCCAAACGCAGGCTCGCTCAAGGCACTGACGATCCAGCACCAGACTGTCACTGGTGCCGTTGCTTCCACGATTGCCGCGGGCTTGCAGGTGTTTCCACTGAGGCAGTTCGCAGTGCTCGCAGGTCAACTCACTGGTGCCGATCTCATTGGCTTCGCGTCCCGCTCAGTGCAGGCCCTTGACCTGTCCGAAAATATCCTCGACGACATCGACGGTGTGTTGAGGTTCCCGAATCTCCGCGTGCTGCAATTGAAATCGTGCGGGCTCGACAATGCCGGTCTGGGCTGCTTGACCGCTGCGGAATTCTGGCCTCATCTGGTGGAGCTTGATCTGAGCGGAAATCGCTTCGACGACGCCGGCTTGCAGCACCTGGTGGAGTGTGTCCGACCTGCCGAACTGGAAGCTTTGATTCTCAAGGACGTGGCTGTTGGCGATGGCACAAAGGCGGCTCTGATCGAACACTTCGGCGAGGCGGTGATTTTCGCGTAAAATCCCGGTATACTGATCGGACTTCCGCGGCTGCTCGGGATGACGGCGTGATTGTCTATCGGCCCTACCGCAACACTGATCCGCCGGCACTCGTGTCCGTCTGGAACGAGTCGGCGACGGCGCGCGGTGCGTTTCCGCTCCGCTCCGCAGGTGTGTTCGACCGCTGGGTGTTGAGCAAGCCCTACTTTGAGCCGGCCGCGCTGATGATCGCCGAGGATGCGGAGTCGCGCACCGTCGCCGGGTTTTCGCTGGCGGGCTTCGGCCCGAACGAAGAGTGGAGCGCACTCGACCGCACCAAGGGTGTGATCTGCGCGGTGCTCGTGAAGCCGGCGTGGCGAAAACAGGGAGTCGGCCGCGAACTCACCCGACTCGCGGAAAAATATCTCCTCGCCGGCGGTGCCACCTCCATCACCTTCGGCGCACAGCGACCAAACAATCCCTATCTCTTCGGCCTCTATGGAGGCAGCAACTCACCCGGCATTCTGGACAGCGACGCTGACGCCAAACCGTTTCTCGCCAATTTGGGTTTCCAACCCGCGGATCGCGTCGATGTCTATCAACGGCCACTCGACCAACCGATCAACCTCGCCGATCCCCGGCTCGTACTATTCCGCAAGCGCTATGATGTGCAGCTTCTCAAAACCGCGGTCGTCGGATCGTGGTTTCAGGAGTGCGTCTGGAGCACGCTCGATCCCGCAGAGTTTCGTGCAGTGGACAAGCTCACCGGCATGCCCGCGGCCCGAGCCACCGCGTGGGAACTCGAGGGTTTCGGCTGGAAGTGGAACTACCCCAGTGCCGGCATCATCGATGTGCAGGTCCGGCCCGATCTGCGTTCGCAGGGCCTCGCCAAAATGCTTGTCACGCACATCCTCCGCGCCCTCCAAGACCAATTCTTCGGCATCGGCGAACTCATGGTCAGTGCTGACGACCCCAGTGCCGTGGGCCTGTGCAAGTCAGTCGGGTTCGAGCACGTCGATTCGGGCTACGCGTATCGCAAGCCGGGCTGATTCAACCGTTCGACGGCTTCAATCGTGCCAGCACGTCCTTCAGCGGGCGCGTGTTGAAGATCTCGTCTTTGGTCAGCCAGCCGCGGCGGGCGACATCCACGCCGAAGGTGTACAACGCCAGTTCTTCGGTGCTGTGAGCGTCGGGGTTGATGACCATCATCACGCCCGCTGCTTTGGCACGCTTCACCCAGTGCCAGTCGAGATCGAGCCGCATGGGCTGGGCATTGATCTCGATCATTTTCTTGTGCTGTGCGGCCGTGCGGATGACCTCTTCGAGATCGACCCGATAGCCATCACGGCGTAGCAGGAGCCGTCCCGTGGCGTGGCCGAGCATGGTGACGTGCGGATTCGCGAGAGCCGTGCAGATGCGCTCGGTCTGCTTGGCCTCGGGAAGATGGAAGAGCGTGTGGACGCTCGCGACCACATAATCGAAGCCGGCCAGGAGTTCGTCGGTGTAGTCGAGCGAGCCGTTCTCCAGGATGTCGCACTCGGTGCCCTTCAGAACAGTGATCCCCTTGAGCTTCTTGTTGAGGGCATCGATCTCGGCCCATTGTTCCTTGACGCGGACCGGGGAGAGTCCGCTGGCGATGGTCAGCGACTGCGAGTGATCGCCGATGCCGAAGTATTCGAAACCGAGTGTCTTGGCAGCAATCGCCATCTGCTCGATGCTGGCCGCACCGTCGGACCACGTGCTGTGGTTGTGAAACACACCGCGGATATCGGCGGCTTCGACGAGCTTCGGCAGTTCGCCTTTCTCCGAGGCTTCGATTTCGCCGGTGTCCTCACGCAACTCGGGCGGCACGTACTCCAGATCGAGTGCCTTGTAGATGTCGGCTTCAGTCTTGCAGGCCACGTTCTCTTTGCCGCTGAGGGCGTATTCGTTCAGGCTGAGATCGCGCTCGATCGCCCGCTGCCGCATGCGGATGTTGTGTTCCTTGCTGCCCGTGAAGTACGCGAGGGCAAACGGAAACGCCTCGTCTTTCACCACCCGCAGGTCGGCATTCAGCACAACCTTCTGGCCGTTGAGGCTGAGCTCGGCCACGATGCTCGACTTGGTCTCACCGTGCCCTACGACTTGGATCACTTCGGGCAGCGCCACGAATGCATCCATGATGGGAGCCGCGTCCTCGGCGCTGGCGAGGATGTCGAGATCCTTGGCGCTCTCGCGGCGGCGACGCAGGCTGCCGCAGAGTTCGGCCCGGATCACGCCGGGCATCGTCTTGATCTGTTCGAGCAGTCGCAGCCCGAGCGGGTACGCGAGATCGATCCGCACGCGAAGCCCGACGGTGTCGAGGAAGGCGATGCCTTCGAGGATCTTCGTCTGCGTCTTCTCGCCAAAGCCAGCGAGCCCAGCGATCTTGTTGGCGATGCAGGCATTCTTGAGGTCGCTGATCGTGCTGATGTTCAGCGTGTCGAAGATGATTTTGACCTTCTTCGGCCCGACTCCGGGGAGCCGCAGCATGTCGAGCAGTCCGTTGGGCGTTTCTTTCTTCAGGTCTTCGAGGTAGGGAAGTGAGCCAGTGGTCACGAGAGTGGTGATCTTTTCGAGCAATGCTTCGCCGATGCCGCGGACTTCGCCGAGCGAACCGTCGGCGATCATGTCTTTGAGATTGCCATCGAGTTGGGAAATGGTCCGCGACGCGGCCTGGTAGGCACGGACTTTGAAATCGTTTTCACCCTTGAGGGCGAGGAGGGTGCCGATTTCCTCCAAGGCCGCGGCGACTTCGTCTTTGCTCATGAGGATGGACAAGGGGCAAGGGGTCAGGGGCAAGAAGAAACTCACACATCATCAGTGTATGTCTTCTCGTCTTGCCCCATGCCCCTTGCCCCTAGTCGCTTGATTTACGCAGCCATGGCCATTGCCCGCTGCTTGTGCCGTGGGGCGTGGAGGAGGATTTCCATGCCGTTGACGACGCGGTCGCCGCCGCGGCCATCAACCCGTACGCGGGCACAGCGCATCATGGTCATGCGCTCCATGCGGTCGTCGAGCAGGATGCCGACGGCGTCGTTCAGTTCATTCACGGTCACAGTGTTTGCGTCGCCGAGCAGGGTGGCGATGCCTTCGTCGTCCATGCGTTTGGCACTGACTGCATGCTGCGGACAGGCGGGAAGCAACAACTGCGGGATGCCGGTGCAGCACATTTCGAGGCTCCAGGTGTCGCCGCTGGTGAGAGCGAAGTGCCCGCGCACCAGACGGGTCATGATCTCTTTCGCTTCAGTGACGATCTCCACGCGACCGTCGCTGTCCGCGGCGAACTCCTTGAGTTCCTCATAGCGGGCGTGATGGCTGCGGAGGATGATGCTCACCTTGTCCACGGCTTCGATATCCAGAAGCTGCCTGGTCCGCAGCAGGGTCTGGTCGCCGAAGTCGTCGTCGCCGAAGGCCACGAGCCCTCGGAAGGGACCGGGTTGCTCCTGAGCGCGAATGGTCCGCTGGCGGCGGAACAGACCGCGAACCATGGCGTACTGCCGGCCCGCCAGAAGCTGCGTGCTCGGCTTCACTGCGTAGGCTTTCTTCAGCGGAGCCGCGAACGGGTTCACCAGAATATCCACATCGAGCGAGGGGTTGCTCCGCGAATCGAAGGCGATGGTCATCGCACCGATATCGCGGATCGCGTTGGCATACTCGCTGGTGATGGCGTCACCGGCGAGAACGACAGCGGCGGCATTCAGCTTGCGGACCTGACCGAGCGTGGCGCTGAGATCGGCTTTGGAGCCGATGGGGTTTTCAGCCGGGGCCCAGTCGTTGTTGCCGCGGTTGATGGTGTGAGCGAGTGAGAGCGGTTCGAGATAACTGAAGAAGTTTGTGCCGCGCCGGCGGCGCTGCAGAGCAGCTGCGAAGGAGAGGCACTGATAAAATCCCTCGTAGCCCGCGGGGGTCGCGTCGCAACGAAACAGGATGGGGCCGCGCTTCACGTCCATGCGTGCGCACCTTTCTTTGACGGCGTGTGGGGTGCGGGCTTCGGAGCAGAGTGCGCAAACGCATTCCGGACCCGAGGCTACAACCTTGACGACCGCGTTCAGTGTGATGGTGCGGATGACACGGCCCGGCGAATACCGGCGCGACGATCGCGACACCTCTTCTCGGAAAGAGCCCATTGCAGGCCCTTCCGCATCCTCCGGGTTCCGGTCCATCGGATGCGGGCAGAGTCAGTGGTTCCAGCACCAACCCTGCGGACGGGATGCTAAGCCAAATGAATTTGTTCTGACAAGGCGAACTTTGCGGCGCGGGTAAACTGTTCCGCGCGGAACAGCTGCGAGGCGTCGCGAACCATTCAGCTTGCCTGGATTGGCGGAGACGGTATACGCGTCGCGATCACTTTCAGGAGCGACACGCATGGATGCGACGACCAAACCCCGCCTGGGCCGTGGCCTGGATGCCCTGCTCGGCGAAACGACCGGCTCCGGAAACCGGCTCAACCTCGACAAAATCGGCCACAATCCGTGGCAACCACGCAAACGGTTCGACGACGACGAACTCTCGCAACTCAGCGACAGCATCAAGACTCACGGCGTGCTGCAGCCGTTGGTCGTCCGCAAGACCGGAGAGGGTTTTCAACTCATCGCCGGCGAGCGGCGACTGCGGGCCGCACAGGCCGCAGGGCTCAAAGATGTCCCCGTTCACATCGTCGAATTCAACGATCAGCAGGTCTACGAAGCCGCGCTGGTGGAGAACATTCAACGCAGCGATCTGAACGCCATCGAAAAGGCCCAAGGGTTCAAGGACTACATGGAGCGCTTCAAGGTCAGTGCCGAAGCGATGGGCGGCAAGCTCGGCCTCGATCGCACCACGATCAGCAATCTGCTGGGGCTGCTGAACCTGCCTGCCGAGGTGCAGGACGCGGTGCGGCTGAATCAGATCAGCATGGCCCACGCCAAAGTGCTCAAGGGTGTGGCCGGTGCCGAGCGGCAGAAGGCACTGTGCAAGGACATCATCCTGAAAAAGCTCAGCGTGCACGCGCTCGAACAGATGATGAAAGAGGAGAAGGACGAGAAGAGCGATCCGAAGCCCGCTGCGGTGAAGGTTGAGAAAACCGCCCATGTCGAGAGCGTCGAGAGCGATCTGCGGTCGAAACTGTCGACCCGCGTGCAGATCAAGCTGGTCGGCAAGGAGAAGGGGCAGTTTGTGATCGCGTTCGAGAACAACGACGACTTCGAACGGATCCTGGACGTGTTGAAGCGATAACCAGTACGAGCCGGAAGCGTCAGTGACGGAGCACAATCGCACCCCGTCGCTTACGCTTCCGGCTCGTAAGATCATTTCATGCTGACTCCACTCTCCACCATCGCCCACGGCCGTTCCGGTGACAAAGGCAACCACGCCAACGTCGCGGTCATCGCCTACACCGAAGCCGGCTTCGACTGGATCCGCAAGCACCTGACAGCGGAAGTCGTCGAGAAGTACTTCGCTCCGCTGGGTGCGACTCGGGTCGAACGCTTCGAAGCGGCCAACGTGCTGGGCCTGAACTTCATGCTCTACGACGCCCTCGCCGGCGGCGCCAGCCGCTCGCTGCGGACTGACACCCAGGGCAAGACGCTGGCATGTGCTCTGCTGCAGATGGAGATCGAAGTGGCACCAACAATTCTTGCGACGCTTAAGCAGTAGGCGGCGGCTCGGCGGGCTTCTCGGCTTGCTTGTGATGCGTCACCGATTCGAACGCTTTCTCGGCCGCGTGCACGGCTTTCTCGGCCGCGTGAGTCGCGGCTTCGCTCATCTTCTCCACGGGCCGCACGAGCATCGGCACGTCCGACTCATCGCCCGTAGCTGGGTGCCGGCTGGAGATGAAGCGGTGGAACAGCATGCCGCCAAGAAATGCAAGCACGCCGACCACGATGAATGCCCGAACATCGTTCAGTTGCTCGAACACCTCCAGTACCTGATCCGTAAAGACGTAGGCGAGGAAGAACAGCGTGGTCACGCCGGGGATGGCATACAGTGCGTCGGCGAAGAGGAACTTGCCGACCGGGAAGTGCAGGATGCCCGCCATCATGAAGACGGGCATGCGGATGCCCGGCGTGAGGCGTGCAGTGAGCAGGATCAGGACACCGCGGTCGTGGAAGTTTTTTTCAATTTTCGCACGCGTGGTGGGGCTGAGAATCTTGCGCTGAAACCAGGCGTTGCCCAGCAGCCGTGGGCCCCAGAATCGACCAATGGTGTAGATGACGCCGTCGCCGATGACAACGCCAATGATGCAGACTGGCAGCATGATGTACCAGCGGAGCCGATTCGGGTCGAGTGGCTTTTGGACTTTGAATTCATCCCGCTCGGGGGTATCGGCATGACCGACAAGGACACCGGCTGTCAGTACCGGTAGTTCCTCGGGAATCGGCAGCCCGAACCCGGTCGCCACCAGCGCCGCAAAAATTCCGATGTAGCCATAAGCCGTGAAATGCTGAAGCATCCCCGTACAGTACGGGTTTCCGCCTACGAAAGCACTGGATGGACGACGATCCTCCCGCCAGCCTCAGCGATTCCCAGCTCATCCGCTGGGCTCACCAGTCCGGGGCCACCGCCAGCGTGACCAAGTTTCTCAAGGGACCGCAGAAGCGGTCCTTCGAGCTCGGCACCGCCATGCGCGTCTTCCGTGAAATGATCTACGGCTTCCGCAAGCTCCACTTCGTCGGGCCCTGCGTCACCGTCTTCGGCAGTGCCCGCTTCGAGGAATCGCACCCCTACTACGCCATGGCTCGCCAGGTCGGCCGCCTGCTCGCACAAAGCGGGTTCACCGTCATGACCGGCGGCGGTCCCGGCATCATGGAAGCCGCCAACCGCGGAGCCAAAGACGTCGGCGGGCGATCCCTCGGATGCAACATCATCCTCCCCCACGAACAGAAGCCCAACGCCTACGTCGATCAGTGGGTCGATTTCGAATTCTTCTTCGTCCGCAAGTTGATGCTCATCAAATACAGCTACGCGTTTATCGTCCTCCCCGGCGGCTTCGGCACGCTCGACGAACTCTTTGAAGTCCTCACGCTCATCCAGACCGGCAAGCTCCAGGACTTCCCCGTCGCGCTCATGGGCGCCGAGTACTTCAAGCACGGCATCGAGCAACTGCGGCACATGGTCGAACACAAAACCATCGACGCCAACGACCTCGACAAACTCACCATCAGCGATGACCCCGTCGCCGTGGTCAAAGCGCTGACCGATACCACGATGGCCAAATTCGGTCTTTCCTATGCCCGGCGTACCAAACCCAAGTGGTGGCTCGGCGAGGGTTGGATGTTTCCCAGCAGCAGCCGCAAGTAGTCAGCGTCACACATTCTCCAAACTCTCAACGCTTCGCATGCGTAATGCCTTCAAGCCGAAGCGGTAAAATTTTCCGACTTCTCGGTAGCGGATTAAACTTCGCGTCGTGGTGCGCACCACAGTTGCTCGCCCCATTGCGAGAACGACACCATGCCCGCGAGCGAGACTGCACCTGAATTGATGAATGCCCTCCGGCTCCGCATCGGCGAAGGCGACGACTATGCCCGCCGTCTCGAAGAAGCCGTCAAGACTTGGGAATCTCTCGATGAATCCCCGCAGGCGATGTTCGACCTGAACGACACGCACCTGATCACGGACACACCCGGCGGATTGCCCTGGCCCGTCAGCCCGCAGCCGGCACAGATCCCGCTGGCGGGGGAAATCCTCGGCCTGCTCCCCGAAGCGATTGTGCTCCTCGACGACGCCGGGCTCGTGAAATACTGGAACGCCGGGGCGGAGACGCTCTTCGGCTGGTCGTCGTTTGAAGTGATTGGTCAGCCGCCGCCGTTTCTCACGCCGGTGTCGCTCAGCGAGCATCAGGAGATTCTCGCCTGTACGCGGCGCGACTCACCGATCCGCGAGCGGATCGTCTCGCGTCGCGGCAAGGATGGCCGTGCT
>JBGSSZ010000384.1:0-2009 GCA_041736785.1 Limnoglobus sp. | reverse complement strand
CGAGCACTTCGGGCACGCCGTGGCCTTTGGCTTCCGGCGCGAAGGTCTTCACCAGCCAGGCCACGCCCACTGCTCCGAGCGCGGGCACGCCGATCATCCACACCCCCCACGGCGACGCTGCCGTGTGGACATTGGCGTCGTAGTCAAACGACAGCGTGCCGAGGAAGAGCAGATTGTGAAACACGCCGATCAGCGCCCGAAACCCGACCGCTCCGAAGCCCGCGACCACACCCACCGCCAGCGAGGCCAGCACCATTACCAGCGGCGCAACGGGCTTCGGCTCAACGGGAGGCGCTGTGTTTGTCATGCGTCATTTGTATGAGTATGTGGAGCCGATCGCGGCGACACGGTCTACTTGGGCCGACCCGTGCCGAAGTACCACACGGCCAGGCGGAAGAAGCTGTGAGCGATCAGCAGGCACGCAAAGATTCCGCCAACTATCGCGATCGCGATTCGAAATTCTTCTGAGACTTTCCACCCCCGCCCGGACGAGTCATATCCAGAGCCACGATAAAACAAAAGCATTACGAGCAGATTTACCGAACCTCCGATGACCAAACCGAGAGCGTAGATAGCGGCAGCAGTGCCCACAGCGGCACGGAACGGCGATTTCGCATTCACGCCGATCGCCAGTCCGACGGAGGTCAGCGCTGCCACCGCGATGGGCACACAGGCGAGCGCAAGCACGCTGCCGAGAAATGGATAGATCCCCATCGCCAGCATCGTCGGCGTCAGCATCCACAGCGCCTTGTACAGTGGCAAGTCGCAGTACACGATCCCTCGCCACTTCTGGGTCAGCAGTTCTTCGCTGGTGAGTGCGGTGAGCAGCAGTTGCTCGTAGGTATCGCCTTGCCGCTCTTTGGCCATGCAGCGGGCAGCACGGAACGCGGGTGGGACGATCATCGCGCCGATGCCGATGACAATCCCGGTATAGGCAGCGCCTCCCGCGAGCATGGCGATATTCGGCACGTACTGGTTGATGAAGACACTGAATACTGCCATGATTAGCGCCAACAGCCACGGAGCCACCAGGATCCAGAGCAAGCCACGTCCCTTCAAAAAATTCACCGTCTTCATCTGTGCCGCACTCAGCCAGCCAAAACGCTCCCACCAGGTGATGCTGTCATCCGTGACGGGTGGTCGTTCCACGGCCTGACGAGCGGCTTTCCCCGCGGGCTTGCGGCGGATCTTCGCAACCAGATCATCCGCCGTCATCGAGTAGATCGAATTCGCCCCCCACACTTCCGCCCGCGGCAGACGCCGAGCGGCGATCAGCAGAAACAGAAAGAAAAATGCAAAGTGACACAACGCGAACTGCCACGTCGCCAGGAGCAGATTCAGTTCGAAGTCGCCCCCGCCGCGGTTGAACGCATAACCCTGAATGAACGGATTCCCGCTGCCCAGAATGAAGATCGGCTCCAGCAGCCACGGAATGTACGGCCAGCGCAACTGGACCAACAGCAGGCCGCCGGTGACGCAAACGTAGATGAAAAAGAATCCCACCGTGTTGCTGATGGCAGTGGAGGCTTTCTTTGTGAACAGCGAATAGAAGAGCCCGACGCCGCCGATGCTGAAGGTGAGCCCGAAGCAGGCGAGTAGCAGCGACAGCACCATGAGCGGCGAGACGGAGCCGTAGAGCGGGAGAATGGCGACGATCGGTGCCGCGGCGAGGAGCGGCTCGAGCACGATCGGCAGCCGCCCGAAAAACTTGCCAAGCAGAATCTCCCGCGGCCGCAGATCGGTGCCGCGGAGCAGGTCCCAGCGTTTGCCGATCCGCTCTTCGACCAACGCCGACGGAAAAAGCTGCAGGCTCAACACCACCACGGCGATGAGGAAGCAGGTGATGAACCACGCGGCGATTTCACTGTTGGCCGCGGCGAGCCGCGCGCGCGAAATATCAGCCGGGTCCCAGCCGCAGCGATTGACGAAATTGCAGAGTACGATTGCTCCTGCGCCCACGACGTAGAAGGTGCGCCAGAGCCACGCTCGCGGCCGCCGGGCCCGCCGCG
>JBGSSZ010000332.1:0-2113 GCA_041736785.1 Limnoglobus sp. | reverse complement strand
CGATCAACCCCAAGTTCTCAGCCTGCCTTACAACAGGTCATCCAGCACTTGCCACTCCCATCGCGTCCGGGATGACGGCATGAACGAAGTGCGCTTCAACCATGCCATCGCCGAACGGGCCGCCCCAGGCAAGCCGGGAGTGCCGCTCGACGTCGCAATCTTCTTCATCCGGCTGCTGGAATTCCTGGTTGTCGTCGCCACCGGCACCATCGCCGTGGCATTGGTCCGCGACAGCCTCAGCGCCGAAGCCGCGACATCCTATACCCGCGTCGTCTTCGTCGCGGCGATTGCCTATGGCGTTCTGGCCGAAAGCCTCGGCTGCTACGACATCGACGCGCAATTCTCGCTGCGCCGGGCCTGGCAACGGGTACTCACCACCTGGCTGACCGTGGCCTTGTTCATGATCACGCTCGGTTTCCTTCTGAAGTCTTCCGACGTGGTTTCGCGGGCCTGGGCGCTTGGCTGGTTCGGCGGGGGCGCTGCAGCTTTGCTCATCGTTCGCGCCGGCTCGACCTTCTGGGTCCGGCGCCTGAAGAATCGCGGTACGTTCAACCAGCGCGTCGCGATATTCGGCGCCGGGCAGCAGGGCACGCGCTTTGCCAACTACGTCCAGTCGCACGACCGCTTGACGATCACCCTCGTTGGATTTTTCGATGATCGCGCCGATGGTCGCGTGCCCTCGGTCACTGCCAATGTCCCGGTGCTCGGCAATCTGTCGGCGCTCATCTCGATGATCCGCGACGGCCGCATCGATCAGGTCGTGGTCGCCCTGCCGTGGTCGGCGGAGGACCGATTGCAACAGGTGGTCAGCCGGCTGGCGCTGACCCCGGTTCGCATTCGCCTCGCTCCGGATCTGGCGAGCTTTATCTTCGCCCGCCGACCGCTTGTCATGCTCGGTGAAATGCCGGTGATGACGCTATTCGAACGTCCGATCTCGGGGTTCGACGCCGCGGTCAAGTCCATCGAGGACAAGGTGCTGACCTTCCTGATCCTCGCCCTGATCTGGCCGCTGCTGCTGGTCATCGCCATCGCCGTAAAGCTTGATTCGCCCGGCCCGGTGTTCTTCCGGCAGCCGCGCGAAGGCTTCAACAACCGGCCGGTCCGCGTCTTCAAGTTCCGCACCATGTATCACGATTTTTCACAGCACGACCGCATCCGCCAGGCCAGCCGTGACGATCCGCGTATCACCCGTGTCGGTCGCGTCCTGCGCCGCACCAGCCTCGATGAACTGCCGCAATTGTTCAATGTCGTGAGCGGCGAGATGTCACTCGTCGGCCCGCGTCCGCATGCGGCATCGACGCGGGCAGGGGGGCGGCTCTTCTCCGATGTCCTTGCGTCCTATGCCGCGCGGCACAAGGTCAAGCCGGGCATTACCGGCTGGGCCCAGGTCTGCGGATGGCGCGGGGAAACCGATACCGAGGAAAAGCTGATCAAGCGGTTCGAGCATGACCTCTACTATCTCGAGAACTGGTCGCTGCCCTTCGACTTCTATATCCTGTTCCGCACCATCGGATCGGTTTTGCTGCCGCGAAACGCGTTCTGAAGCGTTTGGCACGCTGTCGGCATCAGCCGCAGATACTGTCGGTAGATTTTACACATCGTAGTTTCACACTTTTTACACCGTCAATGATATCAACGCGTTAAGGTCGCATTGGCGGCTGGCATGGAACTTGCATAGCTCGTTGTGAGTAGCTCATTTGCTCCGGGCAGTTTCGGCTCCGGGGATTATTAAAGGGAGAGCGGGATGAACAAGTTCAAGGGTTTTGTGGGTCTCGCGACGATTGCGCTCGCGGTGTCGGCCGTTCCGGCCCAGGCCGTGATGACGACGTTCGCCACTTTCGCGCCTGTGGCCAGCAATGCTTCCAACTGGAGCACGATCCGCTGGAACAACGACGGCGCTGCTGCTTCGAGCGGCACGGGCGGCGAAATCGTTTCGACCTCGACCAACAGCAGCACCACCGCTGGCGCGCGTGAAGTGCTCTTCTCGTTCGTCCAGCCGACGCTGGCGTCCTATGCCACCAACCTGCCGGCTGCGCTGTTCCTTTTCGGCGCCGCTCCGTCGGGCAATCCCGCAACCTGGGACGGTGGTTCGCCTGGCATCCTGACGCAGGGC
>JBGSSZ010000322.1:0-23392 GCA_041736785.1 Limnoglobus sp. | reverse complement strand
CATCGGCACGCTCGGCACGATCCTGATCAATGCCGTCGGCGGGGCCGCCGCCGCCAGCATCGCCGGCGCACTTATCGGCTGGGGCATTCCCGAAGAAGACGCCAAGTACTACGAAGGGGAAGTAGCGTCGGGCCGCTACCTCGTCACTGTCGAGGACAAAGGCCATCCCGACACAGTCGGCATTTATTCCCGCCACGGCGGCACCTGGCGGAACCAGCCGATGCCGGCGTAAAATCGGAAACGGGTGGCTTTGTCAGATCGTCTTTCAACAGCATCGCCGGGCTCCGATGTCCCGGCGAAGTATGGAATTGCCTCGACACGCGGTCAACCGCGATTATCTCATTCCTCTTCAAACTCCGGCGGGGCTGCTTCAAATGGGACTTCGTCCTCACCGTCGGTGAACTGTTCAAGTCGGCAGCTTCGCGTTGGCTGGCGGAGCTTGCCGAGGCCGCGAGCCTCGATCTGGCGGATCCGCTCGCGGGTGATGCCGTAGAGGCGTGCCACTTCATCGAGCGTTTTCGGCGTGCCGTCGTGCAGGCCGAACCGCAACTCAATCACTTCCCGCTCCCGCGGTGCCAGGCTCTTGAGCACTTCGTCGATGCGCTCGTGGAGTAGGCGTGCGTCGACCATGTCACCGTTGGCTTCGGGTGAATTGGCGCTGAGGAAATCCTCGATGGCGCGTTCACCGTCGCCGCCGACGGGTTCGTGCAGGCTGACCGGTTGCTTGCCCACGGCGCGGAGCGATTTTGCTTCTTCGGTTTTCACGCCGAGGGCTTTCGCCAGTTCTTCAATGGACGGTTCGCGACCACTACCGGCGGTCATCTCGCCGCGCTTACGCTCCATTCGAGCCATCAGGCCGATCTGATGGCAGGGCACGCGGACGGTGCGAGCGTTGTCGGCAAGTGCCCGCTGCACACCCTGGCGAATCCACCAAGTGGCGTAGGTGCCGAATTTGAACCCGCGGCGATGCTCGTATTTGTCCACCGCCCGCATCAGGCCGCGGTTGCCTTCCTGAATCAAATCGGCAAACGGCAGACCGCGGTTGCGATAGTTCTTGGCGATGCTGACCACCAGTCGCAGGTTCGCTTCGGCCAGCGAGCGGCGCACTTTCTGATACGCCAGCCGCCGCTTGCGGAGAATCTTCACCATGAGCGGCAGTTCGTCGGCAGTGAGCAAAATCTTGGCCTGAGCGTCGTGCAGAGCCAGTTTGCGGCGGGCACGATCGTCGGCACTCGTGGCACCGCGCACCGCCCGCGATAGTCCGGCCATCTCCTCGGTGAACGCGTAAAGCTCTTCCACCCAGCGTTCGATCAGCTCCGTCCGTGGTGAGAGTTCGCCGAGGAGTTTGTTGAGCTTCGACAGACGGCGGTATCGGGCTTTACGCCAGCCGGCGTGCTTGGTCTGGTTCAGTCGCAGCCCCGCCGCGAACGCCTCGGCTTCCTCCCGTAGAATCTTTCGGGCCAGTGGCAAATCATGCGGCATGCGGGCCACAATCTGCAACCGGCTGAGTCGCACCTCTTCAGTCGAATAGACATCGATGAGGGGATCGACCGCCGCACCCTGTGAGAGCACGCGCTCCAGAGTGGTCGTGGCACGGGCTGCGACGTGAGCGCAGAACAGCGCGGCTTTGCGGAATCGGTTGCGGGAGCGTTCGAGCCGCTCGGCGATAGCGATTTCCTCATCCCGCTTGAGGAGGTGGATGGAGCCCATTTGCCGCAGGTAGAGTCCGAGGGCGTCGTCGACGCCGCTGCCGTCCGCCTCCTCGGCGATGCGGGCCGCTTCCGCTGCTGCGGCTGCAAGCTCATCGTCGTCGAACTCGGTGTCGAGGTCGGTATCGTCCTCGCCATCCTCGTCGAGCGAGGCATTCGCAGTGGTAGTGTTCCGAGGGCTCATCCGGGTGACGCTCCTGAGAGCTAGCGGTTTCGAGTCTACGGGTTAGACGAATTTCAATGGCGGAAGGTTCATCGGAATGAAATCACACCATTATACCGGCGCAGCCGG
Source organism: Limnoglobus sp. (assembly GCA_041736785.1). GTDB lineage: Bacteria > Planctomycetota > Planctomycetia > Gemmatales > Gemmataceae > JBGSSZ01. Next base: position 21,391 of record JBGSSZ010000322.1, on the reverse strand, counting down.
CAACACTGGAGAAGTTTCTCTACCTCTCCAACGCGCTGGCAGGGTCAGGGTTGGCGCAGATGAGCTCAATTCCTCAACTTTCTGCACTCAGCCCCCGCCATATCTTCGACCCGCCGCCAGCGTCAGCATCACCCCGGCTGGCGACTCGCGAGCTTCGCGGCGAGTTCGGTGACCGCATCACCCTTCGCACGGGCAGCATCGGCCACGGCGGCGTAATCCCCCGCCCGACGAGCCAGTTCAATCAGATTGAGGCAGGAGAGTTCCGCATCGTCGGGCAGATTTGCCAGATACTTCTTGGCAATTTCTAAAGCCTGCGGAAGCCGGTCGAGCTTGAGCAGAAGATTGATGAGAACCTCTGCCGGGAAGCTGTTGCCGTCGGCGATCTCCGCTGCGATTTTCGCCTCAAAGTGTGTGATACCCGACTCGACCTCTACGCCGTCAAGGATGCCGAGATACACCGCGTAGTCGGTGTACGATTCGTCGAAGGGGACATCGAGGCCACCGCGGAACGCCGGGCTCAAGCGGCGGCCGTACTCCGCCAGTTCGCGAGCCTGTGCCAGTGCGGAATCCTTTGGCGGCAGTTCCAGACTCATCTGCACCACGCTCGCCAAATGCGAAACATCAATGTGATAGGCGTCGTCGGCGAAGAGTTCGTCGCGGAGCATCTGGGGAATCGTCGCCGGGCTCGGCAGCGTGATCTCGCGGGCGATCAGGTCGGTCTGCAGTCGATCGCTCAACTGCTCGTGCAGTGCCGCGACGAGCTTGCGGATGCATTGCAGCCGCAGGGGAATGTTGTGCGAGAGATCGCTGCTGGAGATGGTGGTGATGGCTGAGCAGACGCCGTGACGCTCGAGCAGCAGATCGAAGCCACGCTGCGGATGGACGCGCTGATGCCAGGCGATGTCGATCAGCGGGTAGATATCGTCGTCGGGGCCAGGGCGGAGTCGTTCGAGAGCGTCCTTGACGGGCTCAGGCTCGCCAATGAGCCGAAAGAAGCCCCAGGCCCGCGGGAGATCATGCTTGGCCAGATGCAGCGAGCCGACTTCCCGAGCCGCGGCTCGGATGGCCTCTTCGTAGGGTTCATGCACATCAGCCGGCAATTCCGCCGCTGGCCCCGTCGGAAACGGGCTCACCCCGAGCCCCACGCGGGCTTTCATCAGCAGGGCGTAGAAGAGTTGGTGATAGTCCTCTTTGGACCGCAGGTCCGCGATGAGGTCGTCAACAGCGGCAATGTCGTTCATTGGGAAAGTATAAGCTGAATCGTCTCAACGAACGCTGACAGGCTCGGGTAAGGCGGACGGGGTTGCCGTGGCACGACGTTGGATAAGTTGCCGCAATTCAAAATACCACTCGCGCGGGATCCAATCTGTTCCTTCGATTGGCATGACTGAACTCACATCCCAGCCTCGCTTTGACAATCGACGGACCATCCGCGCCGCGGCTGGTGCATTGCTGGAATGCACCAGGACCGGAAATGCGGCGGGCAGTGTGAGCAGAGAATCGATAACTTCCATGCCGACCGCATCTGGACTGACACTCTCGAAAAGATCGTGGTCAAGCGAAAGAATGAGCAGGTCGTCGGGTTGCTGGAGGATTCTTTCGATCAGCAATCGAGGCACATCGGTAATAAGGCGATCGTAGATTGGCAACTTGTCGTCGAGCAGCGCATTCAGAGCCGCGATGCGCTCGGCATTATCCTCGAGTATTGCGATCAGTGTGCGAGCCATCAACGTGCCTCAGCAAGAAAGCTGCCGCGGAAGCTCAGTCGCTGAATCGCATTGTAGTCATTTCACCAGTCCGCAGCGCAAGCAAGGAAGTCGCAGTGGACTGGCTCCCTTGCTTGCGCTGCGGACTGGTCAAGAAACTCTTTGCACTTCCACCTTCGGCTTGCCTCACTTTCCCGGAGCGGGTATACGGCGGCATCATGCGCCGCCTCCCACTGCTACTGATCCTGCTGATTCCGCTGGCTTCGCTCCTCGCTCAGGGGGGGCGGAGCCACTTTCACCGGGACGGGTTTGCCGGACGGCAGCCGGTGTTTGTCGCTGGCGAGACCAACTGCACGGTCGTGGTCAAAGACCACCGCATCGTGACGGACCGCTACTACAACGCACCGTCAAGCGAATACTTGAAGATCGAAGCCCAGTCGGCGGCCAAGGCCAACGATGCGGAGTACGTCCACTATCACTACGACGTTCCGAAGACGCCGATCTCGCCGCTCGACGGCAGCAACGCCACGGCGAGTCTGTGGGTACGCAGCTTCCGCGCCGGCATCCAACTCCGCGCCCGCGTGCGATTCCCCAAGGAACGCGACCCGGCCAACCCGGAAATGGAACTCAGTGCCCTCATCCTCGGCGACAGCTACATGGACGAGAAAGTCCGCTCCTGGCAGCGGCTCAGCCTCGGTAATCCCGCTGAGATCGTCCGTAAGCAACTGCCCGTGCTGAGGGCCAAATACAAACGCGAAATCGACACTACCGGCGCGTACATCGACCGGCTGATTCTGAACGTCTACGCAGGACCGGGAGTGTCAGAGCTTTGGATTGACGATCTCGACATTGGCCCGAGCGTGCCGGAAATCGTCAAGCCGAAGCCCAAGGCGACGCCCGCCTCGCGTGCGGCAGTCGAGCAATACCACCCGTACAGCGTGGAGTTTGCGGACTCGTGGATCCGCATCGATCGCAAGCCGTTTTTCATGCGTGCGATCCGCTGGACCGATGTGCCGCTCAAAGAGCTTCGCGACGCCGGGTTCAACACAGTGGTGCTGCCAGCGGATGTGGATCGCGCCGTCGTCGAGGAAGCGGTGCGGCATGGGCTGATGATCGTTGCCGGGGTGCCGACGGCGGGCACCAACGTCAGCACGCTCGATCGCGATGCCGAGAAGCTGGCTGAAAATTTCCACCGCTTCCGCAGCGGCGACGGTGTGCTGCTCTGGGATCTGGGCATGAACCACCGGACCGAGGATCTTGCCGCAGTTTTGCGGACTGCCGAGAGTCTGCGCAGCTACGATGCCCGCCGGCCGCGGAGTGTGAATCTCTGGGATGGCTTCTCGGCGTACAGCGAGTCTCTGAATGTGATTGGCAGCCACCGCTGGCCGCTCTTCACGGATCTCAATCCCGACCAATATCGCGAATGGTTACTGCAGCGCAAGGCCCTGAGCATGCCGGGCAAGCTGCACTGGACCTGGATTCAGGCCCATGCACCCGATTGGTACATGGCACTGGCCAAGCAGCCGACGGGGCAACTGGAGACGCCGCTCGGCCCACAGCCGGAGCAGGTGCGGTTGCTGACGTATCTGAGTCTTGCCTGCGGCTACCGCGGACTGGGATTCTGGAACGACCGCTGGCTCGCCAATACGCACTTCGGCCGCGACCGCTTCATCGAGACCTTCCTGCTGAACTGCGAACTGCAACTGATCGAGCCGGTGCTCTTCGGCAGCGAGGATGAGAAGACGACCTGGGAGCCGACGAATCATCCATTTGTGAAAGCGGCAGTGATCCGTGGCAAGAAAGGCATCCTCGTGCTGCCGGTCTGGCTTGGCCCCGGTTCGCAGTGCGTGCCGGATCAGGGTGCTGTCGACGATCTGCGGATCAAGGTGAAGCTCGTGCCGGAGGGCTACGATCCGTGGGTGCTGACGCCCGCCAGCTATGAGAATCTGCACGCCAGCGGCAAGGTCAGAAGCGTGCCCGGCGGCACGGAGATCATGATCCCGAAATTCGATCTCACGTCGATCGTGGTCTTCACCAACGACACCAGCCCGGATGGTCTCATCGTCCGCTGGCAGGACAACATCCGCCACACCTTCGGCCGCGATGCGGCACGCTATGCGAAGGAGCAGGCGACCGAGGTTTATAACAAAGTGCAGGCCGTTCACGAGAAGCTGGCCGGCGTTGCCCCCGAGGTGCCCGGAGCCGAGGAAATGCTTCTGCAGGCCCGGCAGTCGATGCGGCTCTCAGCGAAGGCCTACGACAATTCGCAGAACGACATCGCTTATCGCGAAGCCCGCGCGGCGCTGCGTTCGCTACGGATTCTGATGCATGAGCACTGGCAGCACGCTGTGCGCGGCATGACCTCTCCCACGGCGAGCCCGTACGCGGTTGGCTTCTACACGCTGCCGCAGCACTGGGAACTGGCCGCAAGGATCCGCACCGCCAGCGTCGGCGACAACCTGCTCAAATACGGCGGCTTCGAACTCAGCGAGTCTGTCAGCGGCGACGGTGCTCAGGTGGCATCGCTCCCCGGCTGGAGCAGTCGGCAGAGCAGCCTCGACGGCGCGACGATGATCGGATCGATTGTCAGTGTCAACGACGCGATCCGCGGCAAAGCTGCCAACCTCGGCCGCAACTGTCTGCGACTGAGCGTGAAGCCGCATGTGAATCCGCTGGCAAAGGACGCTCCGCCGCCGTTGGCTCTGGAGCGGACCGCGGTGGCCGTGGTGTCTCCGACGGTGGATGCGCAGCCGGGATCGTGGGTGCGGATCACCTTCTGGGCCAGCGTGCCGAAGGGCATTGTGGCGAGTGCGGATGGTGCCGTGGTCTTCGACAGCGCCGGCGGCGAGCCGCTCGCGATCCGCATCCGCGGTACACCGAACTGGCAACGCTACGCACTCTATCGCCAGATCCCGGCGGATGGCAAAATCAACCTCACCTTCGCTCTCACCGGCCTCGGCACGGCGTACTTCGACGACGTGAAAATCGAACCCATGAACTGACCACCGCTCGTGAACTCCCTCAGAACGCTGGACTGCACGCAGTCCGAGGTCGTAACCTGAGTGTGCGTCACCGGTCTGCCTTGACTCTGCGCGGGTGTCATCATGCGAATGCTCCTGTCGTGCCTGTGCCTCGTGTTCACTGTGGTCGCGGCGTCGGGCCAGGATCTGGTCGCAAAGTCGGGGCCGCGTTCTCCCGATGCGGAGCGGCTCGGCTTCAAACTGCCCGCGGGATTTGAGGCACAACTCGTCGCTGCGGAGCCTGCGATTCAGAAGCCGATGCAGATGGCGTTCGACGCCAAGGGCCGCCTCTGGGTCACCACGTCGCACCACTATCCCTTCGCGGCCAAGCCCGGCAAAGGCACCGACAGACTCTACATTCTCTCCGAATTTGATAGAGCCGGTCGCGCTGGCAAGGTGCAACTATTTGATGACCGCCTCAACATCCCGATCGGCGTGCTGCCGCTTCCGGATGGAAACAGTGTGCTGGTGTCGGAGTGCGGCTCCATTTTGAAGCTAACCGACACGACCGGTGACGGGCGAGCGGACAGCCGGGAGATTCTCTACAGCGGCTTCGGATTCGACGACACGCACGGCATGTGCAATTCCTTCACCTCGGCCGGGTACTGGATCCACGCCTGCCACGGCTTCCGAAACACCAGCGTGGTCAAGGGCAAGGACGGCCACGAAGTGCGGCTGCAGAGCGGCAGCACCTTTCGCTTTAGCCCGGATGGCTCACACATCGAGGTCTACACACGCGGCCAGGTCAATCCGTTCGGGATGTGCCTCGACCCGTGGAAAAACCTCTACACCGCCGACTGCCACAGCCGCCCAATGACACAACTGATCCGCGGCGCGACCTATGAGAGCTTCAGCAAGCCGCACGACGGCCTCGGCTTTGCACCGCATGTGATCAATCACATGCACGACAGCACCGGCCTCTGCGGCATCGTGTACTACGCCGCTGACTACTACCCGAAGGACTGGAATGGTGTGATGTTTGTCGGCAACGTCGTCACCAGCCGCATCAACTGCGACCGCATCGCGTGGCACGGCAGCACACCCGTGGGCAAGGCGATGCCCGATTTCCTCGTGAGCGACGACCCCTGGTTCCGGCCCGTGGACCTCAAGATCGGCCCCGATGGCGCGATCTACGTCGCTGACTTCTACAACCGCATCGTCGGCCACTATGAGGTCGATCTCAAGCATCCGGGCCGCGACAAGGATCGGGGGCGAATCTGGCGAATCGTTCGAACGGACAAAGTCCCGCCAAAGCAAGCCCGTGTGGACCAATGCAATGGCGATGTCATGCTCATCCGGGCACTCAACAGCACGCCCGATTGGACTGCGCAACACCGCGAAGTGGTCCGCAGGGTCTACATCACCTCGAAGCAAGCCCAGGTGCAGCGGGCCGCGCTCGAAGGTATCATCGGGCACGCGCATGCGGAGTTCGTCACGCCATTACTCGATTGCATACCAGAAATACCAGCTGACGATACGCACATGATGATGGCGGCACGGATTGCCTTGAGAAACAGCGTCGTCGCCGCGGGTGGCGTGGGAACGATCGATGGCTTGACGGACAACCGCATCGCCATGCTCTTCGACATTGCACCGGGGATCCGCACTCGCGGTACGTGCGAATTTCTGGCGAAGCATCTTGGTCTGAAATTGCTGAACAGCAAGTCCCGACGCAGTGCGGCGGAACTGATCGGGCAGGTCGAGCCGAACTTGGCGAAGGCGGCACTCGTTGCCAGCGGTTCGACGATCGAGTCGGTTCAGGCACTGATGCGCGGCATGGCGGCAGCCGGGCTGAACAAGCTCCCCGCTGGCTTCGACCGCGAAGTGCTGCAGATTCTGAAGTCAGCCACGCTGGAGAATCCTCGCGACTTCGCGAGCACGCTCAAGCTCGCCGCATCGTTTGCCGAGACGCGGACTACGTTCGACGACGCCACGTGCATGGCTCGAGCAGCGCAGATCGCGAGTGATCGGAAGCAACCTGCCGCGGTCCGTGCGGATTGTGCCGAAGTGCTGCTGCAGTCGTCATCGCCAGAGAGTCAGAAGTCTGCCCGCATACTGATGGCCGATTCCGATGAGCCGCTGGCCTTGCGCTCGCGAGTGGTGACGGCACTGCTGGCAAAGCCAACTCCTGCCAATCGTGCCGCGGCAAAGGACCTGTTGAAGACGGCACCGTATGCACTGGCACAGGTCATCGCGACCGGTTTGGCCATGGATGCTGCCGGTGCGGAGACGCTCCTCGTCGCAGTGAAAGTCGGTGAAGCACCCGCAAGACTGCTGCAAGAGACGGCGATCGTGATGCGACTCCAAGCCGCGAAAGTCCCGAACCTGGCGACACGACTGGCAGCACTGACGAAAAACCTGCCAAGCATCGAGAAGCGGATCGACACACTCATCACGGCCCGCGCAGCTGGCTACCGAAAGGCCACTGTTAGCGTTGCCAGGGGTCAACAGATTTTTGTGAAGAATTGTGCGTCGTGTCATCAGGTTGGCAGTGAAGGTGCGAAGATTGGCCCGCAACTCGACGGCATCGGGATCCGCGGACTCGAACGGCTCCTTGAAGACACGCTCGACCCCAATCGCAACGTCGATCAGGCGTTCCGCGCCACGCGGCTCGAAATGACCGACGGTCGCAATGTCAGTGGTCTACTGCTGCGGGACGAAGACAGTGCGTACATTCTCGCCGATTCACTGGGCAAGGAAGTGCGCGTGTCAAAAGGGGATGTCGAGTTGAAAACCATCAGCACATTCTCCGCCATGCCGGGAAACCTGGAGACAACCATCCCGGAAGCGGATTACTACAATCTGTTGGCCTATCTGCTGGACCTGAAGCAGAAGAAATGACGCGTTAGCGACGGAACAAGGTCAATGACTTGCCCCGCCGCTCGCGTGTCCGGCAAACAGAATAGTTGCAACCGACTGTTTTAGCTGCAGCCGCAGGCGGTCGCGTCGGACTTCCAGCCTTGCTGCGTCTCGACTGAATTCTTCGAGAGATGCACGTGGCTGTCGACATGATCGACCCAGCTTGCAGGGACATAGTGGTGCTGACCGTCGGGGGAATCGTTGCGGGTGAGCTTGATGGCGTTGCCTTCGACGTGGTCGACGACGCCCATTTTCTTGCCGCAGGAGGCGATCACGTCCATGCGTTCTTTGACGTTGGCGGCTCCGGGAGTCGATTCTCCGCAGCCGGTGCCGACGACGCGGTCTTTCACGGCTTTGGCTGCGTCCGAAATGGCCTGGCCCGCGTCGGCGACTTTGTCCTTGATCGTGCTCATGATGTTGCTCCTGAAAAGACGAACTTCCTTCAGCGGCGTAAAGCACCGCTGGGCGGGAACCGCGTTCCCGATGATGTCAATTGTGCAATTGACGTGCCGAGTCACACCGCTCGCAGGGATTATGACGCTCAGGCGGTACGAAAACTCCGGGGTCAGGGGAGTCCACGCTCCAACAGCCCCCGCTTCGCTTATACTCACATCACCACTTGATTGGCAATCCAAGCCCCTGGTGCTCCCATGTCCATCAAGCCGTCGCAGCCGATTCCGACGCCCGGCTCGAATGACGCAACTCTGCTGCAGGTGACGCCGGCCACTGCGCCGATGCCGCCGGGTGCGCAGCCGACCCCGCCACAATACATCGGCAAGTACCAGATCCTCGAAGAACTCGGCGAAGGCGGCATGGGCCGCGTCTACAAAGCACTCGATCCCGAACTCAAGCGACACGTCGCGATCAAAGTGCTCAAGCCCGGCACCGGGATGGATGAAGTCGTCCGCTTCCGCGGTGAAGCTGAGCTCGTGGCCAAACTCGAACACAACAACATCATCAAAGTGTTTGACATCGCCATGACGGCGTCGTCGCAGCCGTACATCGTGCTGGAGTTTATCGACGGCGGCACTCTGGACGGCATGATCCGCAAGCAGTTGCCCAAACCGCGGCAGGCAGCGGAAATGATCGAGATCCTCGCCCGCGCGGTGCATGTGGCTCACGAACACGGGATCATCCACCGCGACCTCAAGCCGGCCAATGTCCTCATCACCGAACGCGGCACGCTCAAGGTCAGCGACTTCGGACTCGGCAAGCAGGTGGAAGATACGTCCGGTCGCACGCAGTCGGGTGCGGTGTTCGGCACGCCGGCGTACATGGCCCCGGAGCAGGCCAGTGGCGAAGGTCGTAACGCCTCTCCGGCAACAGATGTGTATTCACTCGGTGCGATTCTCTATGAGATGCTGACGGGTCGTCCGCCATTCGCCGGAGCCCGGATCTGGGATATTCTCGGTCAAGTGCAGTATGCCGATCCGGCGTCGCCGACGATGCTGGTGCCGAATCTGCCGCGGGACTTGAGTACGATTTGTCTGAAGTGCCTGGAGAAATCGCCGAAGGCCCGCTATGCCTCGGCACGCGAGCTTGCGGATGATCTGAAACGCTGGCTGAACAGCGAGCCAATTGCAGCGCGACCGACCCCGTGGTGGGAACGGCTCTGGCGTCGGGCTCGCCGAAGGCCCAAGGAAGCCGCCATCGCGGTGTCCATTGTGACGGCACTCGTCGCCGTCGTGGCGCTGGTGTGGTTCCTCGATGATGTCCGCACCGAGAAAATGCATCGTCTGCAGCAGAAAAACGTCGAAGAAGCGAACCGTGAGACTCAGGACAAGATCCGCAGCGACAATATGACCAAGCTGCGCCAGCAGCAGGAACTGGCCTTGAAGGTGATGAAGGGTATTCGCGATCTTGCCTTGGAAGGCCGTTTCGACGAGGACGCCCAGAAGCACATGCGCGAGCAACTCGCGACATACTTCAAAGAGATCAACGAGCAGAACCAGCAGGATCAACTCACGCCTCCAGCGAAGCTGGCGAAAGAGATCGCCAAACTCGCGGACCTGTTCATGAAGTCCGGCAATCAACGCACGGCGCTCGAGGAATACGAGAGTGCCAAGTCGATCTACGATCGGGCATTGAAGGACGATCCTAAGAAGCCGGAACTGCAATATGAGCTATCGGAATCGCTGACGAAAATCGGCGAACTCAACCGCCGGCTTGGCGATTTCAAGCAAGCACACGCGGCACTCAACGAATCTCGCCGGTTGCTGGATGTCCTGCTCAAAGAGTCGCCGAATCTGCCGAAGTACATCGCCGCACTCGCGGAGACTTGGCACCAGACGGGCGAGGTCTACCGGAGTGAATCTGATTTCGACGCGGCAAAGGAGGCGTTCACCAAATCCATCAACTTCTGCGAGCAGCTTTGCGGAACCCACCCGGACAACCTTCAGTACCTTCGCAACCTCGGCCGCGGCTTCGGCTACCGCGGCGATGTCAATCTGGACCTGCACGACACCATCGATGCCGACCGCGATTACTGCAAGTCGCACGAGATCCGGTTGCGGGTGAAGAAGTCACTCATGGACGCACTGGCCGAGAATACGGGCGACACCCCGGAAGCGCGCCAGCGCCAATCCGCGCTCGAAGACGAACTCGCCGAAGCCAATTTCCAGATCGCCCGCAGCTTCGGGAATTTCGCCAACATTCAGACCGGTTACCGGGCCTTCGCCACGGCGCAGAAGAATCTCGAAGAAGCTGAGAAACTGCGGCTCGACCTGGTCGAGAAGCACGGCAACCAGAGCGAATACCGGCTCGATCTCTCAAACAACTACAATGCCCGCGCCCGCCTGAATATCTGCATGGCCCGGGCCATTCCCGATGCCAAGCCGAACCTCAGCGAGAAATCTGCCACCGCGCACTATCTCAAGGAAGCCTATTCACTCTTGAAGCAGCTGCATCTGCAGAATCCGGAGAGCGTGGGCAATCGCACCGGGCTGGCCGACTACTACCTCAACTGGGCACGGTACAGGCTGCTCGATGAAAACTGCACCGTTGATGAGATCGTCCCAGCACTGCAGTCGGCCTTCGAACTGCTCAAGGATCCCAAATCCCCCGGTGACTACTACACGCTCGCAGCCGCCCACGCGCTGCAGGCGGAAACACGAAGTGCCCAGAGCGATCCGAAGAAGCAAGCCGCCGATAGGGAATACGCTCTGTCGTGGCTCGACAAAGCCATCGCACAGGGCTATCGCGAGCGGGCTCCGGAAGACATCGCCAACGACCGGCCATTCGAGAGACTTAAAGACAACTCCCGCTTCGATGCGATCCTGATGAAAGCGAAAGTCCGCCCCCGCACCGAGCCAGTGAACAGGTAGTTTCATTGCATCGAACGGCCTCCACCGTACCATAACGGCGTTCACACACGAGCACCGCAATGAGCACAGGCTGGAAGCTGCACGACGCCCTCGAAACCTACGGCGTCAAGAATTGGGGCAAAGGCTACTTTGGCATCAACAAGCTCGGACACGTCACCGTTCACCCGGACAAAGACACCGAACGCGTCATCGACCTGAAAGAACTTATCGATCAGCTCGGTGCCCGCGATATCCAACTGCCGATCCTGCTGCGTTTCAACGACATCCTCAAGCACCGCATCGGAGAGATCGCCGAAGCCTTCGCTCGCAGCATCAAGGAATTCAATTACGCGGGCAAGTATGCCTGCGTCTATCCGATCAAGGTGAATCAGCAGCGGCAGGTGGTCGAGGAGATCATCAAGTTCAGCAAGCCGCACGGCTTCGGAATCGAGGCCGGCAGCAAGCCCGAGCTTCTCGCAGTGCTCGCCCTCACCAACGGCGGCACCGACAGCCCCATCATCTGCAACGGCTTCAAGGACGACGAATTCATCAAGATGGTGGTGCTGGCGAAGAAGATCGGCAAGAACATCATGCCGGTCGTGGAGAAGTTCAGCGAACTAGAAATGTTGGTGAAACACATGAAGGATCTCGGCACGACGGTGCCGATCGGTGTGCGTGTGAAACTGGCCAGCCGCGGTGCGGGCCGCTGGAAAGGCTCCGCCGGCTACCGCAGCAAATTCGGCCTGACCCTCACCGAAGTCCTCGAAGCGTTCGAGTATCTCAAGCAGCACGACTTCGAAGAATGCCTGCAGATGACCCACTTTCACATGGGCAGCCAGGTCAGCAACATTCGCCATGTGAAAGACGCACTCACCGAGGCCGCACGGATTTATGTGGAACTGTATCGCATCGGTGCGAGCTTGAAATTCATTGACGTTGGCGGTGGACTCGGCGTGGACTACGACGGTAGCCAGACCGATTTCGAAAGCTCCATCAACTACACGCTGCAGGAATATGCCAACGATGTGGTGTTCCGCATTCGCAGCGTCTGCGACGACGCCGGTGTGCCGCACCCGAACATCATCAGCGAGAGCGGCCGGGCGATGGTGGCGTACCACAGCGTGCTCGTCTTCGACGTGCTGGGCACAAGCGACTTCGACAAGTGCGTCGCCCCCGACGAGCTACCACCCGACACACCGCAGCCGATTCAGGATCTCTTCTCCAACTTCAAAGAACTGACGAAAAAGAATTATCTCGAATACTATCACGATGCCGTTCAGAATATGGAGGAGACGCTCAATCTCTTCAATCTCGGCTATCTGAACATCGAACTGCGGGCGCTGGCGGAGCGGCTCTTCTGGGCCTTCGGTCGCAAGATTCAGCGGATGGTCAAGGAACTGGATTTCGTCCCCGAGGAGCTACTGGGTCTCGACGCCATGCTGTCGGATACGTTCTTCTGCAATTTCAGTCTGTTTCAGAGCATGCCCGACAGTTGGGCGATCAAGCAACTGTTCCCGGTGATGCCGATCCATCGACTGCTGGAGGCCCCGACGCGTCAAGCCGTGCTGGGCGACATCACCTGCGACAGCGACGGCAAGATCGATCAGTTCATCGACCTCCGCGATGTCCGCAACACGCTCGACCTCCACAATGTGACGGAAGGCGAGCCCTATTATCTCGCAACATTCCTGCTGGGTGCCTATCAGGAAATCCTGGGCGACCTGCACAATCTGTTCGGCGACACCAATGCGGTGCATGTCACACTTGAAGAGGACGGCACGCCGAACATCGACACCTTCATCAAGGGCGACACCGTCACCGAGGTGCTGAACTACGTGCAGTACAACGCCGAGAAACTGGTAGACCGCGTCCGCAAGGATGTGGAGCGTGCGGTCCGCGGCGGCGAGATCAGCGTCGCGGAAAGCAAACAGTTTTTGAAGTTCTACGAGAGCGGCCTCGACGGGTATACTTATCTGGAAGAGCCGTAAGGGAGCGTGCCATGGCAGTCGGAACCATTGACAAGTCGTTTGTGGATGAAGAACAGGAGATTGACGTCGCCACGTTCGACGTTCCGAAGGGCTACGAAGTGATCGACGGCGAACTCCGGGAGATGCCAGCCATGGGTGCAGAAGCCAGTTGGGTTGCTAGCGAGGTTCACTACCGTTTCCGCTCGCATTTGGAGCAACATCCCATCGGAGTGGCGGTCACAGCGGAGTTTTCCTACGCCTGCTTCCCGGATGCACCGAAGTTGGTGCGGAAGCCGGACGTGTCGGTGATTCTCTGCGATCCCAATACGTATGTCCCTCCGGTCGTGAACAGCGAAATTCCTCCAGCCCTGCTGGTGGAAGTTATCTCACCCAGCAATGAATGGTCGGAAACGACCGGGAGAGTCGATCGTTTTCTCGACGCTGGAACGCGACTGGCCTGGATCATCGATCCCGAGCGACGGGTCGCCTACATTCAGCGATTGAGCGATCGCAACACGTTGCACAAAGTCTTGGAATCGGCATCGCTCAGCGGCGAAGATGTCCTCCCGGACTTCACAATGGCGCTCGCCAGCATCCTCCCGCGGAAGTAATTTCCCGCCCGCACATATCTCGCAACCGGCAAATCCTGTTCTATCGTTGCTCACCGCAATGATGGAATGATCATGCTCCTCGCTACACTCGATGACACCGCTCGCCTCCAGCGCACCGGCATGATGCCAAGGGAGCTTGAACTGACCGTGGTGATGCCTTGTCTGAACGAAGAGAAAACCGTCGGCACCTGTGTGAAGAAAGCGGTCGAAACGATTCAAAATCTCGGCATCGAAGGCGAAGTCGTTGTCGTCGACAACGGCTCGACGGATCGGAGCATTGCCGTCGCCGAGCAGGCGGGTGCCCGCGTCATCAGTCACCATCTGAAGGGCTATGGCAACGCACTCCGTCGCGGATTCGACGAGGCCCGTGGCACCTTCATCATCATGGGCGATGCTGACGACAGCTACGATTTCACCGACTTAGGGCGCTTCGTCGACAAGCTCCGCAGCGGGGCTGATGTCTGTCTGGGGAATCGGCTGGGTGGCGAGATCAAGCCTGGTGCCATGCCGCCGCTGCATCAGTACTTCGGCAACCCCGGTCTCACCTGGCTCACCAACCGCCTATTCAAAGCCAAGATCGGCGACGTCTACTGCGGCATGCGCGGCTTCCGCAAAGACTCTGTGCGGCGGCTCAACCTCAACATGCCCGGGATGGAACTCGCCACGGAGATGGTCATCAAGGGCAAGCTCGGCAAGCTCAAGTTCGACGAGATCCCGATTACACTGCATCGCGACGGCCGAGACCGCAAGCCGCACCTGCGCAGCTTCCGCGACGGTTGGCGGACGCTCCGATTCATGCTGATGCTCTGCCCGACGGTGCTCTTTCTCTACCCCGGCCTGCTGATGATGATGCTCGGGCTCTTCGCCATCCCGATTACACTCGCTGCAGGCCGTGGCGACTGGACCCACTACTTCGGCCCCAACTTCCTCTTCGGGGCGAGCGTGATCGCACTCTCCGGATTCCACCTTGTGCTCTTCGGCCTGCTGGCGAAACTGCACGCGGCGAGGATCGACCCGGTCGTGTTTGCAGATGCCACAATCGATCGCCTCACCAGCTTCTTCCGCGTGGAACGCGGCCTGCTCTATGGCGGATCGCTGCTCGCCATGGCTGCGGGGATCGGGCTACCGGTGATCTGGTACTGGTGGCAGACGACGCAGGTGCCGAACCCCGGCTACTGGATCCTGGCTGGCACGCTGTTCATGCTCGGCATCGAGACCGTCTTTGTGGGATTCCTGATGGGCATTCTGGATCTCTCGCGTGAGCGCGGCCGCAGGGGATAACAGTCACGCCCGCTTCGCGAATCCCGCACGGAATCTCGCAGCAGTCCGCTCACAGAGTCGGGAATCACGCAGGAAGCGGTGCCAGTGACGCAGGCCCAGTCGCGATACTGCTGCGAGGGTCTGTTTCCACGGCACGGCTTGTCCGTGATACGCCGCAGCGAGAGCGACGTTCACTTCAATCGACGCCCGGGACGCTTTCATGACAGAGTCGCGAATCGCAGTGCTCCGCGCCGGCCAGGATGCCGCATGCCGCTCGGTCATCACTTCCATCTGGCGTCGGAAATCATACTGAGTCCGGCTG
Organism: Limnoglobus sp.; assembly: GCA_041736785.1. Taxonomy (GTDB): domain Bacteria; phylum Planctomycetota; class Planctomycetia; order Gemmatales; family Gemmataceae; genus JBGSSZ01. The sequence continues at coordinate 6,344 of JBGSSZ010000322.1, read as the reverse complement.
CGGTCTGCTGTCTGCGATGCCGGGTGCAGGCGAAATGCACCATATTTACGCGGTAGATAGACAGTCGGACCGAGCCTTACCAGCTTCAGCCACAAATCCCAGTCGGCGGTATACCACAGCGATGGATCAAGACCACCAACCTTGAGCGCCGTTTCGCGATGAACGGTCGCTCCCGGCATGCCGACGAAATTCTGCACGAGCAATCGCTCCATCGCGAACTCGGGCGCAAGCGGGCGTCGTGCAGGATACGGGCAGCGCCACGAGCCCAGAGGGCGGCCCCGATCGTCGATAAATTCGCAGGCGTGCAGCAGCAGTGCGACCTGAGGAGTGCGGGCCAGTTGCTGACGCAGGGCTCTCAGTCGCCCGGGAAGCCAGAGATCGTCCTGATGCAGGAAACAGGCGTAGTCCCCACATGCGAGCGACAGACCATGATTGGTGTTCTCCGCCCAGTTGCCGACGCGGCGTGAAATCACCTGCATGTTCAGTCGCGAACTGTAATCCTCGAGGATGGTGACAGTCGAATCCGTCGAACCATCATCGATGGCGATGACTTCAATACTTGCATCACACTCGGCGATCACACTCTCGAGCGCGGCTCGCAGGTACGCGGCACCGTTGTACGTCGGCACAATCACGCTCAGCCACGGCGTCGTCACGGAAACGTGCCTTCCAGAATCCAGCCGAAGGATGTGAGCGGAAACAGATACTGCACCGGTTTCAGAAACATCAGATCGACGGCCCCCACCAGTGGCGCCGCGAGCTTTGGCAGCCGGCCGCGAAAGATATGAGGGTCGTAGTAATACGGCGTGAGTTTGCGATCATTCAAAGGTATGCGACTGGTGAGCGTCGCCAGCGTTTTGTAGGAATACACCTGCAAGTGGTCTTCGTGATTGTTCTCGCGGCCGAGGATCGCCAGCATCAGATTCAAGAGCGAGGTCGTGTTGGGCGTGGTGGCCAGGAATCGCGTGCCAGCGGCGTCGCCAGCTAGCTTGGTGAGCCAGCCGAGAGTGTCGGGGGTGTGTTCGACGATCTCTCCGGCAACAATCAGATCGGGTTTGAACTCGCCGACCAGTTGTGTGAGACTTTCCACAGTGCCGCGGACGATCTGCGTGCCGATACGGGTGGTGACGCCTTCCGGCGGCAGTGCCGGAGAGGCATCCACGCCTAAGACCTCCGTCGCCACGCTCGCAATCTCCGCATGCAGCCACTTCCACGAGCCGTGCTGCGTCTTTTTGATTTCAGTTTCGTCATATGCGCCGAGATCGAGCACGCGATGGCCCCGGCAGGCGGCTTTCACATACCGATAGCGATCCACAGGACGCGGGACGTGCAGTCGTTCCAGCGGATGATAGCTCAGCGGCGGGATCATTCGCAGCCCGCGTGGAAGATGAGATTGTTCCGCCACGGCCGGATGCGGGCACTGGCGTGGACTCGCCCGAGCGTGCGCTCGAGCAGAGCGTGAAAGTAGCTCGCATTGCCGAAGCGCACCTCATCGCCGGTGAGCACACGGTCGCTGAACTCGCAGAGTGTGTGGCCGACGTTTTTGATCAGCTCCCAATCTTTGAGAATGAACGATCCACCGGGGGCGAGCAGCTTGCGGGCGTCGTCGAGAATGTTCTCGTGCTCGTCCCAGGGCACATGGTGCAGCACATCGCACATGAGGATGAGATCGTACTCACCGACATGGGTGGCGGCGTGATCCGCGGCGGTCGCACACTCGAAGCGGACCTGGGAGCGATCACCCTTGAAGAGTCGCCCCGCACGCGGAGTGATGTCGATGCCCGTGTAGCGGGCCTCGGGGAATTCGTTCATCAGCTTCTGGGCGATGGCTCCTTCCCCGCAGCCAATCTCAAGGATGTTGCTCGCTGCCGGGACCCATCGCCTGACTTGACGAATCTGCAAGTTGAGATCGACGAAAAAGGCGCGATAGAGATCGGTCACTGGAGCTTCCAGTGGGCCGAACATCGAGCGCACTTTCGCACCGATCGCCATGACGTCATTCACCTTTCCATCGCAAGAGGAACAACCCCGCGACAGCCGCACAGAGAAAAAACGCCAGCGGTTTGCCATAGGCAATCGGTGGCGGATCCGCCTGCGGCAGCGTTACCCACCACGGTCGGAAGTCGTTGAGAAGCGTGTAGCGGCGAACCCCGGCGATGCCCTTCGGACCGTCGTAGAACGGCGGATCAAAGACTGGCATAGTGTAGGTTGGCGTCGGACCCGGAGTGAATTCCGGCGAGGGCGGTGCCGTGGCCGCATCGACGATCTCCCGCGGCCGATTGACAATGTGCCCGATGGCTGGCTCGAGATACAGCCACGGATCGACGGTGTAAAAACCGCTCGGTACTTTTTGCTCGACATACAACCGCTCCGGCACCAGAGCCAGACCAAGCACCTGAACGGCAAATCCCAGTGTGAGCAGCAACGCAGTCGTGGGTGGGCCGAGCTGACAGGCACCGAGCGGGGCGAAGAGCCAGAGCAAACCGAACAGCGGTGTGAGGTAGCGCGGCCCCCAGCAGACGCCGCCCTTGTAGAAGGTGAGCAGGGCAAAGAAGCCAGCGATCGCCACGATCGCCAGGGCCACGCTGATCACGAGTCGCGGCCGCAGAGTCATTGCACCCACGACGCCCAGCAAGATCGCCGGTGCATACCAGAGCGTGCCGGATGACGGCCCCGCGATGTAATCCAGCACAGCTTGGAGCGGCTGCCCGGAGAAGATCGTGAGCCCCCATTCGGCCATGATCTCCGCGTGTTTGGCTTTCTCCGCAGGCGGGAACTTCCAAGTCTCGTAGCCGACATAGGCTGCGTAGCCGGCGACGAATCCGCAGCACAGCACACCCGCACGCAGAATGCGATACGACCCCGGACGATCCGCGAAGGCCAGTGCCGGCAGCAGCACCGCGGCGAGCGGCTGTTTGCAGTTCAGGGACATGGCGATGGCCAGTGATGAAACGAGCAACCACCAGGGGTTCTGCTTCGAGCGGTCCGCCGCGACGATAGCCAGAACGACGAACAACGTACCGAGCAGATCGTCGAACGTGGTCGCAGAATAATACCAGCAGGGCGTGCAGACGATTCCGGCGAGTGCCCAGAGCAATGGATGCTGTGAGCCCTGCTTGCGGAACCACGTGGCAAACAGCACGGCGAGGAGCGCTGCGGTGACGGCACCATTGAATGAGAAGACAAAATGCCGCCAGGCTTCGTCGGTTGACCAGAGGTCCGCGACGACGATGCTCGCCGCGGCGACAAACTCGCCGGGGAAGCGGTAGTAAGTGAAGTCGTGTCCGCCGCGGCCGGGAAAGCGATGCCAGACGGCACGCGGATCGCGGATCGATGGCTCGCCATGCTCGAGAAGATTCAGCCCGGCTTCAAAGCGGTCCTGGCCGTCTTCGATATCAATGCGACCGGGGCCACTGAGCGCAGCAAGGGCAAACACGAACAGACCCAGCCCCAGCAGGTTCAGCCGCCAGGCACTCCGACGCGGGTCGAGGGGATCTGGCATCATGCTGGCTTTGGAGAAAAATAGATGCCGGCCAATTGCTTGCGAAAGTGCGGATCGCTGAACTTCCAGATGAACATCTCCACGAAATAATGGAACACAAAGATGCCATCGAAGAGTGCGATGAGCATGAGGTAGCTGACCGGTGATTCGAAGTCGACGAGTGGGGCACCCATGGCAGCGTTCATGCCGAGCATCGCCCCGCGGGTGACAAGTGCCGCCAGGATCAGGATCGCGACCACAAAGAGCACAGGTCGATCCCGTAGCCAGCCGTAGGTCCGGTCGATACGTGAACTCTCATCCAGCGGCGAGCGGAAGACCCGCGGCACCATCAGCACATGATATTCGACATAGTGAATCGCCAGCGTGGCGATGTAAAGTGGCAGATAGAGTGCGGCCATCAGCGCGCCCAGCGTTTGCAAAGTCACATACGCCAGAGCCGGGCCGGAGCCGGTCGCAGTCGCCATCGCCAGGTGGCCGCGGATCACCCGGACAAACAGTGTTGCCGTCGCTGCGCCAAGCACCAGCCAGGCGACTTGCAGCACCGCAATATCTAAGACCCGTGTGGCGTCGATGATCGGGCTGAGCCTCGCCAGTGACAGCGGGCCGCCGCCCAGCAGCAATGGGCAGACACCGCCGGCAAGGAACGTCGTCATCAACACCAGCACAAACGAAATCAGATAGCGATTCTCAGTCGTCCGCAGTGCTTGGGGATATTTGGATTTCGTGCGGCCCTTGAACATCTGCAGCACGCCGAACGTCTGGCGGTTGAGATGGAAGAAGTCGAAGAAGCGTACCGCACCGAAGAACACCAACGCCAGCAGCGGCCACTCGGCTTTCAGGCGGAACGCGTGGATCAGGTCGAAGGCGATGAAGATGAACACCGGCACGGCGAAGAAGACCGTCGCAGTCTTCCACGACGAGGCAAAATAGGTCAAGTTTGCACGCTGACAGTAGATCGTCAGTGTGATGACAAAGTGGGTGATGCCGAAGAGCCAGACGTAGAGCCAGGTGATCGCCGCACTGGGAGCGAACAACTCCATGATGGCCAGCGGGACGGTGACTGCGAAGAACGAGCCAAGAATGATGGCAATAGGCAGCGGTTGCTCGAAATAGCCTGCGGGCGTCGCGCGGACCTGCGGCGGCGGCGTTTGTGTCAAAGGGGCAACAGTCGCGATCATGACTGAGCATAGAACAGAATCAGACGCGAATGCGTTTCCATCGTCCGCTCAAAAATCGCGCCACGAACAGAAGCCCCCGCAGCCACAAGTCCGCCAGCATCGCCAGCCACGCGCCGAACAGGCCCATCGTCGGGGTCAGCAATTCCGCGAGCGGGATTCGCACAACCAGAAAGCCAACCCAGGTGAAGAGCATTGGCACGCGAGCGTCACCGGCACCCCGCAGCGCACTGGTCAGGATCATCACCGCGGCCAGTGCGGGCATCGCAAAGGCGACAGTGCGCAGTGCGAGGACACCGTTGGCAATGACGGTATCCTCGCCGGGCCGCGTGTACTGTTCGCACATGGTGCGGGCGAAGGCGAAGAACAAGACGCCGACCGCGGACATCATCGCTGCCCCGGCTGCGAGCGTGAACCAGACGGCTCGGGCCGCCCGCTTCGGTTCGCGGGCACCGAGGTTCTGGCTGATCAGCGCACTCGCCGCGGTCCCGAACCCGGCCCCAGCCAGATAGCCGACGGCTTCCCAACGAAGCGCAATGCCGTGCGCCGCCGAAGCGGCGTTGCCCAAGTGATTGACGATCCGCAAAAACCACAACTGACAGAGCCCGTTTGACAGACTGTCCATAGCCGACGGCACACTCACCCGCAGCAGTCGACGCAAAATCTCCGGGTCGGGGATCAGATGTCGCGGCGAGATCTTCAGCCCCGAACGACCGCGGAAGAGCAGAGCCAGCACGATTAGCCCGCCCGTGGCATGACTGGCCGCAGTGCCCCAGGCGATGCCGAGAAAGCCGAGATCGGTCTCGCGGGAAAGGAAGTAGGCCAGCGGCATGTTCAAGGTCGCGACGACAGCGAGCACGCCGAGGCCAGTGCGGGTGTCGCCCGCGCCGACCAGACAGGCGATGCCCGCGGTCTCGATCATCTGCAGGACTAGCACGCCCGCCAGCGGCTCGAGATAATCCGCGGCGATCCCCGTTGCGGCTCCGCTGAGCCCGAGCAGTTTCAAGAGGATGGGCAGGGTCAGCAGCGCCACGATAGAGCCAACGCTGCCAAAGCCGATCGCCAGCAGAATCGTCTGCCCAGTGGCGCGATTCGCGGTGACTTGATCTCCGGCACCAACGCTGCGGCCCACGAGAGCGGTGGCCCCGGCACCCACCAGCACCGAATAGCACGACACGAGCCAGTAAAGATAGTTCGCCGTGGTCAGGGCGGCTTTGTGTTCCTCGCCGAACGGCCAGCTGAGGTATTGATCGAAGTGCTGGATCACCAGGAGCAGATATTGATAGGCCAGCGCCGGCAGCACCAGCCCGGCGATCCGCCAGCGGAGAACGCGATCCGTCATGACAGCATGATAGGTGGAATGCCGTAAACTGACGGCATGGCTGACGACGCCCGATTCATGGCCGAAGCTCTTGCACTCGCCGAGCAGGGTCGCGGCTTCGTCGAGCCAAACCCGCTTGTGGGTGCGATCGTCGTCGACCGGAATGGCGAGATCGTCGGCCGCGGTTGGCATGAGCGCTTTGGAGCACCGCACGCGGAAGTGAACGCCCTTCGCGACGCCGGCGACCGCTCTCGTGGCGGCACGCTCTACGTCACGCTCGAACCCTGCTGCCATCACGGCAAGACGCCACCGTGCGCCGATGCCGTCATCGCAGCGGGGATCGTGC